>CBFGWV010000117.1:0-13744 GCA_965652545.1 uncultured Candidatus Competibacteraceae bacterium
GCGATCAGAATCGCCAGCTTCTCGCGCACCTCGTCGGCCATATCGTCATAACGACGGCCCAACAACTGGCGCAGCTCATGATCGTCCACATAGCCGATGGAGCGACGATAGGCATTCTTGGTCATCGTCAGCAGACGTTGCAGCCGGATGACCGCATCGAGATCGTGCACCGCCAGCGGCGTGACGGTCGGGTGGGCGGCGCGGTAGTCCGCCACCCGCTGCTCATGACGGGCGATGACGGTCAGGACATCGCTCTTGAGCGGAAGCGACTCGGTGTGCACGACCGGCCCGAAACGGAACGGGCTGGTGTCGCCGGCATTGTTGGTGACCAGGAAGCGGCCGTCATCGAAGCCGGTTTCCAGGTCGACTACGGCCGGCTGTTTCCATTGCCCGGTCACCCGCATCAACAGGTAGGGCAGCCAGCCGGGCCGCTTCGGCATGAGCTTGAAGCTCGCCCCCATGATCGTCCCGTGGGCATCGCGGTAGAGGCGCACCAGCGTCGGCCGGCTGAGTGTCTCCTGCAGATGGACGGGGTTGAAATCGCCCAGCACATGGAAGCCCTGGGCTTGCAGATCCGCCGCTGCCGCGTCGGCAAAGCGGCGTTGGTCGTCGGAGAATTCCGACGCATCGGCCGGTTGGTAGTCAGGCTCCGCCTCATTGCCGACCCGATGGATGCTGTAGGCGATGTTCACGGCCTGCATCGTCTTGGGGTCATCGCTGGTGAACTGCTCCAGCGCCTGTTCGAGGCTGACACCGTGGCGCACGCTCTGCGAGGCGCTGCGCACCATCGCGGCAACCGTGTCGAAGTCCGTACGGGCTTTTTCCTTGTCGCTGAATTGATCCAGCGAGGACTCCAGCAACCGGGCCGAGGCCTCGCGCTCGCCGGCACCCTGCCCCTCGGAGCGCTGGCGCATGTCCTCGATGAGTTCGCGCTGCGGGTCGCCGGTGGGCAGGTCGACCAGCACCAGGTCATAGGCGACCAGGGCCTCGTCGAAACGCTGGAGCTGGTGCAGCAATCGGGCGCGCTTGACCTTCCAATGGGTTTGCGAGTCGTCCAGCGCGATCGCGGCCTCATAATCGGCCAGCGCGCGTTCGAGTTTCGGCCGCGACAAGGTCATGCCCAGGTGCTGGGGAACGCTGTCTTCGCCCGGCTCCACCGTCCAGGCCGCCGTCTCGGCCCAGGAGGCGCGCATCGCCAGCGCCTCGGCATCGCGCGGTTCGAGCTCGATGGCCTTGTTCAACATTGCCGTCGCCTCGTCGATGGAATCGGCGACATACAGCCACTCGGCCAGCACCCGGTGTGCGCGGGCAAATGCCGGATCGAGCGCGATCGCCTCGCGCACATCGAACTCGAAGGCCGGGTACTCGCCGCGCAGCATCAGGCACAGCTCCGCCCGCTTCAGCCACGCCGGCGCGTAATCCGGCTTCAACGCCAACACCCGGCCGACCGCCTCCAGTGCATCGTCCGGGCGCTCCAGCGCGGCCAGGCAGGTGGCATGGTGCCAATGCAGCGGCGCCTGATCCGGACGCGTCGCCAGCAACTGCTCGATCAACGGCAGCGCGCCCTCGTGGTCACCGGCACGCAACCTGGCCTTCAAGGCCTCGATCGCGCTCATCGCCACGCCCGCGCGATTGGCTTATCGACTGTGCGCCGCGCCATCCCAAACTCCTTTGCTGTGTGTTCCGGGCTCGTTCATGCCGGTCGGATAGCTTACCCGTGGATGATTACTCAGTCGTCAACCGGTCGTCTTAGCGCCTTGATCGCCCCCCGGCGCGTCTTGCTGTCCATGCGCTTGCGCTTGGCGCTTTTCGACGGACGGGTCGGTCGGCGGGTCTTGGGCACATGCGCCGCGCGCACGACGAGCTCGGCCAGGCGCGCCAGCGCATCCTCGCGGTTCTTTTCGAGACTGCGATGACGCTGCGCCTTGATCACGATGATGCCGGCGGCGCTGATGCGCTGATCGTCCAACGCAGCCAAGCGGGTTTTGACCTCCGGCGGCAACGAGGACGCGGTAATGTCGAAGCGCAGATGAACGGCGTTGGAGACTTTGTTGACGTTCTGCCCGCCCGCGCCCTGGGCGCGGATGGGGGCGAACTCGACCTCGTCCTCGCGGATCGTCAGCCCGGGGGCGAGGGGCAGTTCGTTCGGTGGCATGGGTGCGGTCCTCACCGGCTTCGCGTCGATAAGGTGAGGGTACGCGTGTTGGGGGTGGTTGGCCTACCGGGGGGATCGAATGGTTGAACCCAGGCACCCGTGGGCGCCCCGTCCTCAGGGCGATGGGACGACGGCGGTGCCATTTCCGAGCATCCGGTGCCGGTCCTCGACAGATCGCGCACAGGGGTGCGCTCCTACGGGTGCCTGGGTTCAAGGGATTGGCGATGCGGCTTGAGGCACCCGACGCGCCACCGGACCCGAGCCCGTTCGGCCGGGGAGGTCCCGACCGGACCGTCGGCCGCATGGAAGCGGCCGCAGGAGAGTGTCTGGCCTCGGCGTCCGTCGCGAGGGAAGCCGGGGCCGAGACAGGTTCGTCGATCGCTCGCGGAAGATAGCCGCAGCTATCTGACAAGAGGGATCGGCGAATATGGCCGGATCCGGCTTTCCGCAGCAGGACTCGTCCGAGGCCAGACACCCTCCGCACGCGCACACGGACGTGTTCACAGCGCGTCCGGTCGGGACCTCCCCGGCCGAACGGGCGTGAGATGGGCGCCAAACCCCGTGGTCAGTCCTTCACGAACAATTTCTGCGGCACCGAGGACAGCCGCTCGTAGCCGGTGTCGGTCACGATGAAGCTTTCGCTGATCTCCAGCCCCCAATCGTCCATCCACAGGCCGGGAATCATGTGGAAGGTCATGTTGGGCTCGATGATCGACTTGTCGCCCGGGCGCAGGCTCATCGTGTGCTCGCCCCAGTCGGGCGGGTAATTCAGCCCCATCGAGTAGCCGATGCGCGATTCCTTGATGAACCCGTACTTGGCGATGGTCTGACGCCAGGCGTCCTCGACCTCCTCGCAAATCGCCCCCGGCTTCACCTTGTCCAGGGCCGCGTTCAAGCCCTCCACCGCCACATCCGCCGCATGCACCAGCTTCTCCGGCGGCTTGCCCAGGAACAACGTGCGTGCCAACGGCGAGTGGTAGCGCATACGGCAGCCGGCCAGCTCCAGGATGGTCGCCTCGCCGCGCTTGAACGGCTCGTCGGTCCAGGTCAGATGCGGCGTGGAGGTGCCGATACCGGTTGGCAGCATCGGGACGATGGACGGGTAATCGCCACCGAAGGCTTCGGTACCGGAGATCTGCGCAGAATAAATGGCCGCCACCGCATCGCACTGACGCACACCCGGCTCGATGACCTCGATCGCCTTGTGCATCAACCGGGTCATGATCTCCCCGGCCTGACGCATGTACGCCAGTTCCGCCGGCGACTTGATCGCCCGCACCCAGTTCACCAGCAGGTTGGCGTCCTTGAAGGTCGCATCCGGCAGGCCATCCTTCAACGACTGGTGGGCCATCGCCGTGTAGTAGTAGGCATCCAGCTCCACCCCGATGACCCGCGTATCCTGCCCCCGAGCCTTGAGCACATCGGCAACGAAATCCATCGGGTGCTTGGGATAGGCATGCACATAGAAATCCGGATACGGCAGGATGTTCGCCTCGTCCAGGAACGTGGTCACCCGCGCGCCGTTCGAGTCGATCCCCCGGCCGATCCACAGCGGCTGGTCCGCATCCAGCATGATCACGACCACCTGCGGCGTATAGAACGACCAGCCGTCGTAACCGGTGAGGTAGTTCATATTGGCCGGATCGGCCGCGACCAGCACCTCCAGGCCACGCTGCTGCATGGCCTGCTTGACGCGCGCGATGCGCTCTTCGTACTCCGACACATCGAATGGACGCATAAGCTCAACTCTCCAAGATGGTTCAGCCACTCTCGCCAGATAAGCGGTCAGTCCTTGATGAACAACCGCTGTGGCACCCGTGCCAGCCGCTCGTAGCCGGTGTCGGTCACGATGAAGCTTTCGCTGATCTCCAGCCCCCAATCGTCCATCCACAGGCCGGGAATCATGTGGAAGGTCATGTTGGGCTCGATGATCGACTTGTCGCCCGGGCGCAGGCTCATCGTGTGCTCGCCCCAGTCGGGTGGGTAATTCAGCCCCATCGAGTAGCCGATGCGCGATTCCTTGACGAACCCGTACTTGGCAATGGTCTGGCGCCAGGCATTCTCGACCTCTTCGCACACCGCGCCGGGTTTGACCTTGTCCAGGGCGGCATTGAGCCCCTCCACGGCCACCTCGGCCGCATGGAGCAGCTTCTCCGGGGGTTTGCCCAAAAACAGTGTGCGCGCCAGCGGGGCGTGATAACGCTTGCGGCAGCCGGCCAGCTCCAGGATGGTCGCCTCGCCGCGCTTGAACGGCTCGTCGGTCCAGGTCAGGTGCGGTGTGGAGGTGCCCACACCCGTAGGCAGCATCGGGACGATGGACGGGTAATCGCCGCCGAAGGCCTCGGTACCCGAAACCTGCGCGGCATAAATGGCCGCCACCGCATCGCACTGGCGCACACCCGGCTCGATCACCTCGATCGCCTTGTGCATCAACCGGGTCATGATCTCCCCCGCTTGGCGCATGTAAGCGATCTCCGAGGGCGACTTGACCGCGCGCACCCAGTTCACCAGCAGGTTGGCGTCCCTGAAGGTCGCATCGGGCAGGCCGTCCTTGAGTGACTGGTGTGCCATCGCCGAGTAGTAGTAGGCATCCAGTTCCACCCCGATCACCCGCGTATCCTGACCGCGCGCCTTGAGCACATCAGCGACAAAGTCCATCGGGTGTTTGGGGTAGGCCTGCACGTAGAAATCGGGGTACGGCAGGATGTTCGCCTCGTCCAGGAACGTGGTCACCCGCGCGCCGTTGGCATCCTGCCCGCGGCCGATCCACAAGGGCTGGTCGGCATCGAGCAGCACGACGACGACCTGCGGGGTGTAGAACGACCAGCCGTCGTAGCCGGTGAGGTAATTCATGTTGGCCGGGTCGGCCGCGATCAGGACTTCCAGGCCACGCTGCTGCATGGCCTGTTTGACGCGGGCGATGCGCGCCTGGTACTCGGGCACATCAAACGGACGCATGGTGAATCGATCTCCAAAATGGATGTTACGCCCTGCCGGCCAGCGCTGATCGCTTGCCGGTGTTAAATAACGCGGTCGGCAAACAGCGCGATCGCCGTGTCCTGCACACCGGTACCGGTGAGATCCGCAACCGTGATGGCCGCCACGCCGTTGCGCCCGGCGCGCTGGCCGGCGAGCACCTCGCCGAGCTCAGCCGGGTCGGCCGCCTCATCCATCAGCCCCGTGGCGATGGCGCTGCGCCACTCACCCAGGCGCCGGCACTGGTTGCGATGATCCACCACATAGGCGTCGGCCCGCGCGAGCACGGCCGGCGCCAGTTCGTTCTTGTAATCGGCATCCGAGCCCATGGCAGTGATGTGCAGGCCCGGGTGCAGGGCGTCCACATCCACCAGCGGCTCGCGCGAGGGCGTCGTGGTCACCGCCACCTGGGCCGCTTGCACGGCTTCGGCGGCGGAGCTGGCCACGCGGGCATGCACGCCGAGTTCATCGGCCAACTCCCCGGCGAGCCGGGCAGCCTTGTCCGCATCGCGCCCCCAGACCATCAGGTTGGCGAACGGCCGCACCAAGTGCAGCGCCCGCATCTGCAAGCGTGCCTGCACGCCGGTACCCAGCACCGCGGCGGTGTCGACCTGCTCGGGAGACAGGGCACGGGCGGCCACCGCGCCGGCGGCGGCCGTGCGCAAGTCGGTGAGGTAACCGTTGTCGGCAAACACCGTACGCACGGCGCCGGTTTCCGCATCGAAGAGGATCATCAGCCCGCCCAGACTGGGCAGACCGCGCGAGGGGTTGTTGAAGAACCCCGTGCTGACCTTCACCGCAAAACCGGGCAACCCCTGGACGTACGCCGTCTTGACGTCGACCTCGGCATTGGCGGCCTCCAGGGCCATAGACATGACCGGCGGCTGCACCGCACGCCCGGCCGACAAGCCGACGAGACTCTCGGCCACCGCATCGATGAGTTCGATGGACAGGTCCAACCGTTCGCGCAACTGCGCTTCACTGACGATCCGCGTCATCCCTGCATCACCTTGAGAAACTGTTGCATGTCGACGTTGTGCCCGCTGACCACGACGGCCCAGCGGCTGTCCCGCGCCGGTTTGACGAGCCCCGCCAGCAAGGCGCCGGCACCGATCGCGGCCGCCCCTTCGGTGACCCAATGGTCGTCGAAGAACAGACCGCGCATACCTTTGGCGATCACCGCCTCGGGCACCTGGATAACGTCATCCACCCACCGCCGCACCACCTCGAAGGTGTAGCGGTTATCCAGACCAATGCCACCGCCGAGGCTGTCGGCGAGGCTCTCGGTTTCCGGTACGGCCACGGGTTTGCCGGCTTTGAGGCTCTCCCACATTGCCGCGCCTTCGGTGATGGTCACCCCGATGACCTTGATCGACGGCCGCTGCAGCTTCAGCGCCAGGGCCACGCCGGAGATCAGCCCGCCACCGGAGACCGGGACGATCACCCCGTCCAGCTCGGCCCATTGGTCCAGCAGCTCCAGGCCCAGGGTGCCTTGCCCGGCCACCACATCGGCGTGATCGAACGGGGGGATGAGGGTCATACCCGCCTCGCGCTGCAAACGCTCGGCCTCGACCTGCGCCTCGTCCTGGCTCTTGCCGATGATGCACACCTCGGCACCCAGCTCGCGCACCGCCTGCACCTTGTTGCCCGGCACCAGATTGGACAGGCACACAGTGACCGGCACACCGGCGGCGCGGGCGGCATGCGCCAACGCCCGACCGTGATTGCCGGTCGAGGCGGTGACCACACCGGCCTTGCGCTGCTCGGCATCCAGCCGCGCCACCGCATGGGTGGCGCCGCGGATCTTGAAGCTGCCGGTGGGCTGAAGCGTTTCGAGCTTCAACCGCACCTCGGCACCGGTGGCCGCCGACAGCCCCGGGGAGGGCTTCAGCGGCGTCGGCGGCAGGATCGCACCGATGCGCCGGCGCGCCGCCAGGACATGGGGGAGATCCAGGTCGTTCACGCGGCCTCGCTCTGCAGGCTCTTGGCCACTGCATCCACGGCATCGCGCGCACGGCTGATGATGGCATCCACGTCCTCGCGGGTGGTGATCAGCGGCGGCGCAAAGCCCAGAATGTCACCGTGCGGCATGGCGCGGGCGATCAAACCACGCTCCACACAGGCCGAGGCGATACGCGGGCCGACCTTGAGCGCCGGGTCGAAGCCCTTGCGGGTGGCCGGGTCGCTGGAGAACTCCAGCGCTGCCAGCATGCCCACGCCACGCACATCGCCGACGATGGGGTGGTCGCCAAAGGCCTGCTTCATAGCCTCTTGCAGGTAAGCGCCGGTGTCGCGGGCGTTGCCGGTGAGGTCTTCGCGCTCGATGATGTCCAGGTTGGCCAGGGCCGCAGCGGCACCCAGGGCGTGGCCGGAGTACGTGTAGCCGTGACCGATGGGGCCGAACTTGTCCGAGCCCTGCTCCAGCACCTTCCACACCTGATCGCTCACGATGACACCGGAGAGCGGCGCATAGGCGCTGGTCAGCCCCTTGGCGACGGTGATCAGGTCGGGCTTGATGCCGTACTTGTGGCAGCCGAACTTGGTCCCAATGCGGCCGAACGCACAGACCACCTCGTCGGCGATCAACAGGATGTCGTACTTCTTCAGCACCTTCTGGATGGCATCCCAGTAACCGGCCGGGGGCGGCACGATACCGCCTGTGCCGAGCACCGGCTCACCGATGAACGCTGCGACGGTGTCCGGCCCTTCGGCCAGGATCATCTGCTCCAGCTCGTGGGCACAACGGTTGGCGAAGTCCGCCTCGGTCTCGCCCTCCTGCGCCTCGCGGTAGGGATACGGCGAGGTGGTGTGCAGGATGCCGGCCATCGGCAGGTCGAAGGCATTGTGGAACGCCGCCAGGCCGGTGAGGCTACCCGAGGCGATGCTGGAGCCATGGTAACCGCGCTGGCGGCTGATGATCTTCTTCTTCAGCGGCCGGTCCAGCACGTTGTTGTAGTAACGCACCAGCTTGATCTGGGTCTCGTTGGCATCCGAGCCGGACAGCCCGTAGTAGACCTTGCTCATGCCCTCGGGCGCCCACTCCAGCACACGGCGGGAGAGCTCGATCACCGGCTCGTTGGTGTGGCCGACGTAGGTGTGGTAGTAGGCCAATTTCTTGGCCTGCTTGTAGATCGCATCGGCAATCTCGTCACGGCCATAGCCGACGTTCACGCAGTACAGACCGGCAAAGCCGTCGATCAGCTCCACACCGTGGACATCGCGAATGCGAATGCCCTTGCCCGTGTCGATGATGCGGGTCGCAGGACCGTCGCCATGGGCGTAGTCCTTGAGGTTGGTCGAAGAATGGAACACGGTCTGGCGGTCCAGACGCTCCAGATCGGCGATATCGCGAGTCATATCAGTCTCCTTATTCGGACGAAGGGCCGTGCGGCTCAGGCGCAGTAACGATCGGCCATGGACAAACAGATGTACTTGAGTTCGGTGAACGGCTCCAGCCCCTGGCGTGCGCCTTCGCGCCCCAGGCCCGACTGCTTCACGCCGCCGAAGGGGATGGGATAGCCTGTCATCTTGACGCTGTTGACCGCCACCATGCCGTAGTCCAGGGCGCGGGTAACGCGCAGCAGGCGGCCGATGTCACGCCCGAACACATACGCGGCAAGACCGTACTCGCTGTCGTTGGCCAGGCGGACCGCCTCGTCCTCGTCGTCGTAGGGCATGACGGCGGCGACCGGGCCGAAGGTTTCCTCGCGGAAAATGTCCATCGCCGGGGTCACGTCCGCCAGCACCGTGGGCTGGAAGAACGTGCCACCCAGTGCGTGACGCCCACCGCCGGTGAGCAGACGCGCACCCTTGTGCTCGGCATCGTCCACCTGGGACTGGCATTTGGCCGCCGCGCGCTCGTGCATCAACGGCCCCATGTCGACCCCGCTCTCCAACCCGTGCCCCAGGTGCAAGCCCTGGGTTCGGGCCACGAATGCCTTGAGGAAAGGCTCGTAGATGCTGCGGTGGACGAGGATGCGGTTGGCGGCCAGGCAGTCCTGGCCACCGGTCTGGAACTTGGCGTCCACCGCCGCTTGCGCGGTGTCCACCGGGTCGGCGTCGGCCAGAACGATGAACGGCGCATGCCCACCCAGCTCCATGACCATGGTCTTGATGGTCGATGCACCCTGGCCGATCAGCTTGCGACCGACCTCGGTCGAACCGGTGAACGAGACGGCCTTGACGCTGGGGTGCTCGGTAAACGTGCTGACGATGGGCTGGGCCTCGCCGGTAACCACGTTGAACACGCCGGCGGGGAACCCGGCGCGCTGGGCCAGCTCCGCGAGGGCGAGCGCGGACAGCGGTGTCTCGCTGGCCGGGCGAACCACCACCGTGCAGCCGGCTGCCAATGCGGCGGCGGCTTTGCGAGTGATCATCGCCGAGGGAAAGTTCCACGGCGTCACCGCGGCAACCACGCCGATGGGTTCGCGCACCACCAGGAGCTGGCGATCGGGCAGATGGCTGTTGACCGTCTCGCCGTACAGCCGCTTGGCCTCCTCGGCGTACCAGCGCACGAAGCTGGCGGCGTAGTCGATCTCGCCCAGACTGTCGGCCAGGGGCTTGCCCTGTTCCAGCGTCATGATGGTCGCCAGATCATCGCGGTTGGCCTTGATCAGCTCGTACCAGGCCATGAGCAGGTCACAACGTTGCTGCGGCAGCAGGTCGCGCCATGCCGGGAAGGCGGCATCGGCGGCGTCGACGGCGCGCCGCGCCGCGTCCGCACCCAAGGCGGCCACATCGGCCAGGCGATCACGGTTGGCCGGGTCACGCACGGCGAACGTGCGCTTGTCATCGGCAGCCTCCCAGCGCCCGCCGATGAAACCGCGGGTGCGGATCAGTCCCTGGTCTTTAACGCGTTTCATGTTTACCTCATCACGCAAAGCCGGGGCGGCAGACCACCCCGAGAGCACTCGACAGCCCTCAGGCTAGCAACGCCACGGTGGACGAAGTATTCGATCGAGCACCCGAGCGACGAGACTTCCTCCGATCCGATGGCATGGCACAAAGAGTTCTTCTGTGCCGAGAGACCTTCGGACAAAAGCGGCCCGTTCAGACGACTTATCCGCGAGGGCGCGGTCATTCGGGCATTTCCTCAGGTCGCGGTTGTTAGGGTTTTAACAGTGGCCGGACACAGCGGGTGAACCGGCCCCGGTCACAATCACAACAACGCCCACGATGCGGAGGATTCCTATCCCATGACTACCCGACACAGCTTGATCCTATCCCTGGCCCTCGGCGGTATGCTGGCAAGTCCGGCAGTGCTGGCCGAAGACTGGAAGTTCGCCCTGGAAGAGATCGACGGCAGTGTCCAGGACGCCTACGCGCAGGAGTTCAAGAAGCGCATCGAAGAGAAGAGCGGCGGCGATGTCACTGTCACCGTGTACCCCTACGGCGCGTTGGGCACCTCATCCGAACTCACAGAACTGGTCGCCACCGGCGCCATCCAGTTCGCCAATGCCTCGCCCGGACACCTCGGCAGCCTGGTGCCGGAGATCCAGGTGTTCTCCATCCCGTACCTGCTCTCGCCCCACGACGAGGTGAACAAGCAGGTGCTCAACGAGAGCGACGTCATCTATGACACGCTGGCCGGGGAATTGGCCGACAAAGGCATGAAGCTGCTCACGATGTACCCCGAAGGCGAGATGGTGTGGACCACCAACAAGGAGATCCGCAGCCCCGCCGACTTCGACAACTTCAAGATGCGCACCATGGTCTCGCCCATGCTGATCGAGGCCTACAAGGCTTTCGGCGCCAACCCGACCCCGCTGCCTTACTCGGAGGTCTACGGCGGCTTGCAGCTGAAGATGATCGACGGCCAGGTGAACCCGATCTTCGCCATCGAAGAGATGAAGTTCTACGAGGTCAGCGACTACATGATCTGGGCCGGCCAGCAGCAGTTCACCACCACGGTGGTGACCAACTCCGACTGGTATGCCGGGCTCGCCGAAGACCGCCAGCAACTGATCGACGAAACCATCACCGAAATGGCCGACTACATCTTCGACAAGCAGGCGGAGTACAACGCCGAACGCTTGGAGACGATCAAGCAGGAGCGGCCCGAGCTGACCATGATCGAGCTCACCGAGGACGAACGTGCAGCCTTCCGTGAACAGGCCATGACGGTTCGCGAGAAGTACATCGAACTGGTGGGCGAGGATGGCAAGGCCGTGCTCGAAGGCCTGCTGGCCGATATCGAAGCGGCCGAGAAGGCCATGGGTTACCAATGAACCCATAGCCGGATTGCGGCTACAGTTGGAGGCGGTGCCCGTGGGCACCGCCTTTTCTAATGGTTCACACCTAAGGACATCGCGGCAATGAGCACCCGGCCGTCAAAACTCTCCACCGACATCGACTTCAGCAAGCCCGGCCGGCAGATCGGCAGCCTGCGTTCCCCCCACTCCACCAACGCCTCGGGCTGGGGCACCTTGCTCATGCCCATCGCCTGCATCGGCGACGGTAACGGCCCGACCGTGTTGTTCACCGGGGCCAACCACGGCGACGAGTACGAAGGCCCTCTGGCCCTGCTGGACCTGGTGTCCACCCTGGACGCCGAGAAGGTTCGCGGGCGCATCATCGTCCTGCCGGCGCTCAACTACCCGGCGTTGATGGCCGGCACGCGTCTGTCACCCATCGATGGCGTGAACATGAACCGGGCATTCCCCGGCCAGCGCGACGGCACGCTCACGCGGATGATCGCCGACTACGTCACCCGCAACCTGCTGCCCCTGGCCGATATCGTCGTCGACCTGCACTCCGGCGGCGGCTCGATGATCTTCGCCCCCAGCGTGGTCATGCACCGCCTGGACGACGCCGATCGCGAAGCCCGCACCCTGGCGGCCATCAAAGCCTTCGGCGCCCCCTTCGCCATGGTGCTGACGGAGCTGGACTCCGGCGGCATGCTGGACTCCACGGTGGAGGACATGGGCAAGATCTTCATTTCCACCGAGCTGGGCGGCGGCGCCTTCGTCAGCCCCGCCAGCGCCCGCGTCGCCCGTCGCGGCGTACGCAACCTGCTGTGCCACTTCGGCTTGCTGGATGAGCCGGTACGTGACCCATCCGCGGACGGCGACCCGGCCAGCCGGGTCATCGACGTGCCCGACGAGGGCTTCGCCATGGCCTTCGGCGATGGCTTGTACGAGCCGTTCGTCGAGGTCGGTGAACCGGTGCACGCCGGTCAGGCCCTGGGCCAGGCCTACCACCCCGACCGGCTGGGTGAGGCGGCCACCGTCATCGCCTGTCCGTGCGACGGCGTGCTCGTCACCCGCGCCGGGCGCGGGTGGATCAAGCGGGGCGATACGGTCGCCGTGGTGGGCCGGGACTTGTAAAGTCGCAATGGCTGCCCGCAAGTTCGTTCTCATCCTGTTGCTCGCCACCGTGGCAGCCGCGGTTGTCTACCTTGCCGACACGAGGCTACCCGCCCTGTTTGCGGAGGTTCTCCCGCAAGCGGAGGCGGTATTGGTGAGGAAAGGCGAGCGCAAACTGTACCTGCTGCGGGACGGTCGGCCCTATCGCGAGTACACCATTGCGCTGGGCGCCGATCCGCAGGGGCACAAGCAGCAGGAGGGCGACGAACGCACGCCGGAGGGCGACTATGTCCTGGACTGGCGCAACCCCAACAGCGGCTACCATTTGTCATTGCATGTGTCCTACCCCAATCGGCACGACGAGCAACTGGCGGCCACGCGCGGCGTTTCGCCCGGCGGCATGATCATGATTCACGGGCAACGCAACGGACTGGGCTGGTTTGCCGCGGTGTTGCAACACTGGGATTGGACCAATGGTTGCATCGCCGTTACGAACGTCTCGATGGAAGAGATCTGGCAAGCGGTTCCGAATGGTACGCCCATTCGGATCGAGCCCTAGGGAAGCTCCGAACAGGTCTGGCGGATCACACCAGATAGTAGGCAAGTACGGCCATGGTCAAGGCCGTGAAAGCAAAGGCTACCAAGGCCATCAGGCCGTCACGGCCTATCAGTGCCAGACCGAAAAGAAAGAATGTAAAGCCGGCCACGTTGGCGCTGAAAGGTACCAGCTCCATTGCCGGCGTCAGCAACGCAATGCTTGAACAAGCGACGGCAATGGCATACATCGCTGGCCCCCGGCTGAAGCGTGTCAGGCGAGGACGCAACAGGCGGTCCATGAATTTCGCGGGGGCACGCATCCATCCGAGCCCCTTGTCGAGCTTGCCCTTGTCCACAGATCGGTTGAGTAGCCAATCAGGCAGCCAGAAGTGATCGCGACCGATCAGCAGTTGTCCTGCAACCAGGAATACGAGCAGGCCCACCAATATCGGCACACCCGGAACGTCCCCCACCAGCGGGGCCGCTGCGACCAGACCCGCAACGAGCAGCACAGGGCCAAACGATCGGTGACTCACAAGATCGAGAATCGCACCGAGTGAAACCCGATCGCGTCCTTTCGCCGCCTCGTCCACACGTTCGAGCAATTGCTCAAGGTTTTCAATGCTTTGATCAGCACTCATGCGTTGCTCCACCGCCGGTCGGGTAACGAACTGACGTGAATTCCTTGGGATTGACCACGACCGCAATCGTTCAATTCATGCGGGCCTGCCCCACGCACTTCGGCTTGGAAAGCCATAGCTGTGAGCCTGCG
>CBFGWV010000118.1:0-13569 GCA_965652545.1 uncultured Candidatus Competibacteraceae bacterium
CCATGAGCAATTGGCAGGCGCGGTTGATCCGCAGCCGATTGACGAACTCCGTGAAGGTATTGCCAGTGGCACGTTTGAAGAAACGCGAAAAGCGACTTTCGGTCATGCCTGCCTGCGCCGAGAGTTCGGCCATTGAAAACTGCCGGCTACTGTTTTCGATGATATAGGCGATCACTGTGTTGATTTTGGCCAGCGCGGCGTCGTCTTCGAAGGAGCGCATCTGTGCACTGGAGAGCAATTGATAATCCGGTGCGTGGGCCAGCATGCACATCAGTTCGATGAATGCGCTCAGCCGTACCGACCCCTGGCTGTCGCGTATGCGCCCGAGCAGGGCGCGGGCCGGGCCGCTCACGCCTTTGAACTCCACGCCGAAGCGGCTGCGCTCGAGCAGCATCATGATCTCGCGCAATTCGGGAATCACCCCGGCGGCCATCTGCAAGGGCTCGTGCGAGAATTGGATCACCACATCGCGCAGCTCCACGCCATCGCCGGGTACCTCGGTGGATATCCAGTTGTGCGGCAGGCGCGGACCGGTCAGAACCAATTGGCCGGGGCCGAAATGTCCGATGTAGTCACCGACGAACACCTTGCCGCTGGTGGAGACGATCAAGTGCAGTTCGTACTCCTCGTGGTAGTGCCAGCGCACCAGCGGGCTGGGGAAACCGTGCTCCAGGTAGCGGATGAATCCGCAGGTGTCCTTGGGCTCCCAACCGACGGCCGGTTCGCGCAGGTGCGGATGCTCGTACTCGGGAGTGCGTCGATGCGGCTGAATCGCGGCCATAACGAATCCTGCCTGGTTACGAGACGGGGGTGGTCGATGCTGCCCTTACCTTAGCGCGTTGCGCCAGTGTGCTCCACTTGAGTACGCCTGCGGTCACCGCCTGAACGATGTCGGTGCGGCCGGCAAGCTCGCCCCACAGAATCGGGTCGCGGCAGAAGGCCGCCAGTGGTTCCTTATCGGTGAACAGCGCTCGCGCGAGCGTCTCGTCCATGCTTTGGTCCTGGTAGACGAAGGGCAACTCACCGCGACTCCAGCGGGTGAGGAACAGGAAGAACAAGGCCGGCAGCATGGCGACATGTTCAATGGGCTGGCCACTGGCCAGGCGCTCACGAAAGGTCGCGCCGAGAAAGCCGGGAATCTTGGCAAAACCGTCGGCCGCCACCCGTTGGTTGGTATCCAGCAGGTGCGGGTTGCTGAAACGCTCCAGCACGGTGTCGCGATACGCATCCAGGTCGATGGGGCTGGGGCGCAGGCAGGGAATGGTATCGTGCGTCACGTAGTCGTGCGCCAGCGCTCTGATCTGGGCATCGGCGACGCCTTCGTGGATATAACGATACCCGCGTAGCGTCCCGGCCCAGGCAATGCAGCTGTGGCTGGCGTTGAGGATGCGGATCTTGGCCTCTTCATACGGCAGCACCGAGGCCACCATCTCGACACCGACCTGTTCCCAGTCCGGGCGGCCATTGCAGAAATCCTCCTCGATGACCCATTGGCAGAAGGTCTCGGCCATCACCGGGCAGCGGTCGTCCCAGCCGGTGGCATTGCGCACCCGCGCTGCAAGGTCGGCCGGCGGCCGCGGCGTAATGCGATCGACCATGGCATTGGGACAACTGGTGTTGGCACCGACCCAGTCATGCAGCGCCGGCTCCCCGCGACGGGCCAGGAAGGCCAGGAACCCGCGGCGGAAACGCTCGCCATTGCTGCGCAGATTGTCGCAGTTGAGCAACGTGACCGGGCCGGCGCCGGCCGTCATTCGTGCGCGCAGGATACGGGCCAGCGCACCGTACACGGTGCTGTGCCCGCCGGCGATGTCGCGTTGAAGGTCGGCGTAGCCGGTGTCCAGGTTATCGTCGGTGTCCAGGTAGTAGCCGGCCTCGGTGACGGTGAAGGAGATGATTCGCGTATCGGCATCGGCGCCCAAGGCCACCAGGCGGGCAATGTCCGGGGTCCAGGGCACGACCTCGCCGATGGCGCGGATACGCTCATAACTGCGCTCGCCCGCGGGCGATACCGACTCCAGGGTGAACACGCCGTTCTGGCGGTTCAGCGCGTCGATGACCTCGCTCATGTCGGGGCGCAGGTTGCCGGCGGCCAGCGTCCAGGCGACGCCGTTGCGCTCGCCGAGCCGATGCAGGTACCAGGCCTGGTGGGCGCGGTGGAACGAACCCAGGCCCAGGTGCAGGATGCGTGGCGTCCGAGTCATGACGGGACCTCCTTGTGCAATCGGGGAACGACACGGCCGGTGCTGTCGAAGGCATGCATCGCGCCGGTGTCGGCGGTGAGTCCCACGCGCTCGCCGGGGCGCAAAGCCGAGCGCTCGGTCTGCTTGACCACGATCTGATGTCCACCACCCACGATGAGGTAGATCAGCGTCTCTGAGCCCAGGGACTCGACCAGCTCGACCTGGCCGTCGATCAGGCCCGCACCGGCCGCGGTCAGCGTCAGGTGCTCGGGGCGGATGCCGACGCTGCCCGCGGCCGGCCCGGGCAGCCCCGTACACAATGCAGGCACCTCCCGGCGCGGCAGGACGTTCATCTTGGGTGTACCGATGAACTGGGCGACAAAGCGGTTGACCGGTCGGTCGTACAGCTCCAGCGGTGTGCCGACCTGTTCGATGTTGCCATCGCGCAGCACCACCACCCGGTCGGCCATGGTCATGGCCTCCACCTGGTCGTGGGTGACATAGATCGTCGTGGCGCCGAGCTCGCGGTGCAGCTTGGCCAATTCCACCCGGGTCTGGCCGCGCAGGGCGGCATCGAGGTTCGATAGCGGCTCGTCGAACAGAAAGACCTTGGGCGCACGCACGATGGCCCGCCCGATCGCCACGCGTTGACGTTGGCCGCCCGAGAGCTCCTTGGGCCGCCGGTCCAGATACGGGCCGAGGCTGAGGATCTCGGCGGCCCGATCGACCTTGCTGCGGATCTCCTCCTTGGGCGTGCCGGCCAGCTTGAGCGCGAAGGACATGTTCTCGCGCACCGTCATGTGTGGGTACAGCGCGTAGGACTGGAATACCATCGCCAGATCCCGCTTGGCCGGTGCCAGTGGGGTGATGTCCGCCCCATCGAGCAGCATCCGGCCGCTGTCGGTGTCCTCCAGGCCGGCGATCAGACGCAGCAAGGTGGACTTGCCGCAGCCGGAGGGGCCGACGAAGACGATGAACTCCCCCTTCTCGATGGCGAGGTCCACGCCCTTGATGGTGTGGAAGCCGGCAAAGGATTTTTCGATGCGATTCAATTCGAGAAATGGCATGTCGTAAACGTTCCTATTTGACCGCGCCGAAGGTCAGGCCCTGCACCAACTGCTTCTGGCAGAACCAACCGAACACGATGATCGGCGCGATCGCCATCAATGAGGCGGTCGAGAGTTTTGCCCAGAACAACCCCTCCGGACTGGAGTAGGAGGCGATCAGGGCGGCCAGCGTACCGGCCTGGGCGGAGGTGAGATTGAGCGACCAGAACGCTTCGTTCCAGGCCAGCACCAGGCACAGCAAACCGGTGGAGGCGATACCGCCCATGCCCAGCGGCAGGATGATATGGCGGAACTCCAGCCACACCGAGGCGCCGTCCATGCGGGCTGCCTCGAGGATCTCGCGAGGAATGTCGCGGAAGTACGAGTACAGCATCCACACCATGATCGGCAGATTGGTCAGCGTGAATACGATCGTCAGCCCGATGCGGGTGTCGAGCAGGCCCCAGCTCTGATAGAGCACGTAGAGCGGCACCAGTGCGCCGACCGCCGGCATCATCTTGGTCGAGAGCATCCACATCAGCAGCCCGCGGGTGTGACGAGTGCGGAAGAAGGCCATCGAATAGGCCGCCGGTATGGCGATGGCCAGGCCGATCAAGGTAGAGACGACGCTGGTGACGATGGAGTTCTGGGCGTAGAGCAGGTAATCGCTGCGCGCCTGCACCTCGCCAAAGTTCTCCAGCGTGGGGGTGAAGAACAGTGTCGGCGGCACGGCGATCGCCTGCAGTTCAGTCTTGAATGCGGTGAGGAACAGCCAGAACAGCGGGAAGAACAGCAGCAGCGCCGCGCTCCAGGCGAAGAAGGTACGTACGGCCAGGCTGACGGGGCGCTTGCTCATGAGTCGAGACTCTTGCCGACGATGCGGATCAGGAAGATGGCCACGATGTTGGCCATGATGATCGCCAGCAGCGCACCGGCGGAGGCCGAGCCGACGTCGAAATTCAACAGCGCCTGGGAGAAGATCATGAACGCCAGATTGGTGCTGGCTGTTCCCGGCCCCCCGCTGGTAGTGGTGAAAATCTCGGCGAACACCGACATCAGGAAGATCATCTCGATCATGATCACCACGGCGATCGAACGCGCCAGATGCGGCAGGTAGAGATAGCGGAACTGCTGGAGAAAACTGGCACCGTCCATCTGCGCGGCTTCCAGTTGTTCTCGATCCATCGACTGCAAGGCGGTGATGAAGATCAGGCAAGCGAAAGGCAGCCACTGCCAGGCGATCATGACGATGATCGAGAACAGCGGAAACGTGGTCAGCCAATCGATCGGTTGCAGGCCCAGCGCCAACGACACTTGGGCCAACACGCCATAGATGGGGTTCATCATCATGTGCTTCCACATCAGCGCGTTGACGGTGGGCATGACGAAGAACGGTGAGATCAGCAGGATGCGCACGATCGGCTGGCCGGGGAACCAGTCATTGACCAACAGGGCCAGCGCCAGCCCGAACACGACGGTAATGACGATCACCGAGCCGAGCATGATGATGGTGTTCCAGATCGCCGGCCAGAACGCCGGGTCGGTCACGAAGAACTCGTAATTCAGCCAACCGGTGAACGCATGATCGCCCGGCATCAGCAGGTTATAGCGGATGGTCGAGAAATAAATGGTCATCAACAGCGGTACCAGCATCCACAATAGGAGTGTCGTTACCGCCGGTGTCACCAGGATCCGTGCAGTCAATCGATTCATGAATAAGACCCGGTTATCTCATAGGATGCCGGGAATACCTGCGCGTAGCGTCGGCATTGGCGCATTGTCTCCATCTCCATGGTGTCATGTCATTCGTGGATGCTTGTGTTCGCATCATGGGGGCAGAGCGTAGCACCCGGGGCTACGGCTCGATGATACCGCTTGCCTCGATGCCGATACTTTCTTGTGACGCCAGCGGCAGAAGCGCGGTACTTCGCGAAACAGAAGTTGCGGTTTGCGAAGGGGATCGGTCGGCCGCAGGCGTGTTTTCTTGCAGCGGGCCGACTTGCGCCTGCATGCATAGGCGGGCATCAGGTAGGGTGGGGGGAGACTTGACCTTTGTTTCCATGAGCAGGGCGATACGACCAAGTATGCTGCAAGAGAGTATTTCGAATCCGTCATCCGGTACCATCGTGCCGTGAACCGCGATGCTAGTCTGCCGGCACGATGCGAACACAAGCATCCACGAATGACATGACACCATGGAGGTGGAGACGATGAAGACGCGCATGGCGCAATCCGCGCTTTTGTTCTCGGCGATGGCGGCCACTCATGTGGCGGCCGGTACCGAATTGGTCATTGCCACGGTCAACAATGGCCATATGATCGAGATGCAGAAACTCACCCATTTCTTCGAAAAGGACAATCCGGATATCCAGGTGAAATGGGTGACGTTGGAGGAGGCGACGCTTCGCCAGCGAATGACCACCGATATCGCGACCAAGGGCGGCCAGTTCGATGTCATGACCATCGGCATCTACGAGGCGCCGATCTGGGCCGAGCGTGGCTGGCTGATGCCGATCGAGGCCGATGGCGACTATGACCTCGACGACCTGCTGCCCTCGATTCGCGAGGGCCTGTCCGTTGACGGCAAGCTGTATGCGGCGCCGTTCTACGGCGAGAGCTCGATAACCATGTACCGCAGCGACCTGGTCGAACAGGCGGGCATGCGCATCGACGAGCGGCCCACATGGGAGCACATCCGCGATGTTGCCGCTGCGGTCCACGACCCGGATGCCGGCGTGTACGGCATCTGCTTGCGCGGCAAGCCCGGTTGGGGCGACAACATGGCCCTGCTGACGACCATGGTGAACACCTGGGGCGGCAGCTGGTTCGACATGGACTGGAAGCCCCAACTGGAGTCGCAGGCCTGGAAAGACGCCATCGGCTTTTATGTCGATCTGCTGCAGAACTACGGCCCGCCGGGGGCGTCGTCGAACAGCTTCAACGAAAATCTGGCCCTGTTCTCGGAAGGCAAATGCGGCATCTGGGTCGATGCGAGCATTGCCGCGTCATTCGTGTCCGACGCCGAGCAGAGCAAGGTGGCCGATCGTGTGGCGTTCGCCCAGGCCCCCGTCGCGGTGACGCCCAAGGGCGCAAACTGGCTGTGGGCCTGGACCTTGGCCATCCCTGCCAGCAGCACCAAGGCGGAGGCCTCGCAGAAGTTCATCAACTGGGCCACTTCGCGCGAGTACATTCAACTGGTGGCCTCGGAGAACGGTTGGGACAACGTGCCCACCGGTACCCGCCAGTCCACCTACGAGCAACCGGAGTTCCAGGAAGCGGCGTCGTTCGCTGCGGCCGAGCGCAAGGCCATCGACTCGGCCGATCCCAACGACAGCACATTGAACCCGGTGCCGTATGTCGGGGTGCAATACGCCGCGATACCGGAGTTCCAGGCCATCGGCATCATGGTGGGGCAGCAGATCAGCGCCGCACTCGCCGGCCAGTCGTCCGTCGAGGAGGCGCTCAGCCGCGCCCAGCAGTTGGTGGATCGCGAGATGCGTAAAGCCCGCTACTACTGACGGGTCTTGTCCGCAACGCCGTCGCCTGGATGCGGCGTTGCGTTCTATGCATAACGTATCGCGATCAGTGCAACACGGCCCGCATCCTGCGTAGCTGTACCGCAGCGCTGCGGCCGATGTTGCGCGCCAGCAGGCGTTCCGCATCCACACCGCAAGTTTCGAACACCGACAGCAGCGGCCCGAGTCGGGCCTTTGCGGCGTCTCCCTGCGGCTCGGCCAGGTATGACAGCAACTGGCGGTAGTGCGACTGGGGCATTTCGATGTGCACCACTAATTGGTCGTCGGCCGCGGTGCCCGGACAGAGCGTGACCGGAACGCGCAGGTACAGGCTCAACGCTGTCAGCGTCGTCAACGAGCAGTGGTAGCTGCGGCGAAACAGATCCGGATCGGAGAGCGGGACTGGCAGCATGACGCCGTAGCGCAGGTCAGGGCAGAACCCATACGCGCTGACATTGGCAATGATCATCTCCAGCCATCGGGCAGGGATGGCCCGCTGTCCATCGAGTATGCGCAGGCAGGTCACCACCTCTGCCAAAACGTCGGTATGGGCCAAGAGGAATGCCATGTTCCCGACGAGGGTCAAACCGTCGATGACCCGATCCTGTGTCAATGCGGCCGTTATGGCACTGCCGAAACGCGAATGGAACAGTACCGCATGCGTCAGGTAGTAGTACGCCGAATCGTTTACCGTCAGTAATTCAAGCGCGATGTCCGACCGCGTGAAGGCATGGAGAATATCCGGCGTTTCGATGCCCTCGCGGGCGAGCCCGAAATGGCCGAGCGAGGAGTCCACCAACATGGGCAAAAGGTCGCCCAAGACCGGCATGAACGGGACCAGGCCCGGCGCGTTTAGAATGCTTAATGCGATATCACGCCCAATTGCCCGCTCGATCAGCCCCAGCTCCGACAACTGCGCGCAGAACGACAGGACGAGATAACGGTAAGGCTCGTACTCCTGCGTGAAATAGGCAAGATGCCGTGCGTCGGGAAGCAACCCATGGGCAATGAGCACGTCACGGTCGTAACGCAGCAGGCCCTGAGTATCCAGGATTTGGACCATCGCCAGGAAGTCGGCGTAAGCTTTGAAACGAAACGCATCCAGATGGGGTTCGGGCGGTAGCGCGAACCCGTGCAGTTGGGTGTTGATGTGGCGTTGCACTCGCGCCATGGCCTCGGTGCCGCTGAGGTCGGTCGGCATCAGGAGGTTGCCGTGCCCAGCCCCCGGGCGGGGCGCCTTCGCCGATGGCGCCTCCGCTGCCGTTGGCCGCACATGGGTTCGTCAGCCGCCGGGGCTGACCGCGGCCGCAATGGCCGCCTGCGTGCGATTGGTGACTCCCAGCGCCCGGAAGATCGCCATGCAATGGACTTTCACCGTGCCCTCCGACAGGTGCAGGAGACGTGCGATCTCCTTGTTCGACTTCCCCTCCTTGAGCAGGTAGAGAACCTCGATCTGACGTGAGGTCAGGTGGTGTGCGACCGGTTCCTCGCCGATACGATCGCTCGCCCGGCGTGCCGGATGTGCCGGTGGGCTGGAAAGGGGACGCTCGTCGATGAGCGGATTACGGGATGGATGGGACGCCCGGAATGTGGCCAGGATACGGCGAATGGTGGCTTGGGCGTTGAGGCTTTCGGTACCGACATCGAACATGGCCAGCATCATGGTGTCGCTGTAGTGTTCGCGTAATCGTTGGACGTTGGCCAGAGCCCGCAGGTCATGCGAGTTTAGACAGGCAATGATCAGCTGGTAATGCTCCCCCGCCTCCAGAACCTGAAGCGCCTGCTCCATATCTGGTGTCTCGCGGATGCTTAAATCATCAGACTCCTGCTGAACCAAGCGCGTCAATGCGATTCCTAAATGCTCCTGAATGCCGACGGCTAATACGCGGTGCATGGCGCTGCTCCTCTTTATTTGTGCGGCACGGTTGGACCGTGTCCACACACCCCAAATCAGATGGGACAGTAGTTAGTGGTTGTGTGTTGTTTGCTTCGCCCCTGTTTTGCGGTCCTCCGCGCCGAAAACGTTGGGGGGCTGCTTGCCCAGGCGGCTCGCGATAAGCCTGGGCGCCACGTCTTTTGTGCGTGGTATTGGATAAAACTCTGATCGGTTCCTGGTCTGGACGGGGCGGCGAGGGGACGATGAGGTCGGTGGGTATTCGGAGACGACAACGCCTCTGGTGCGATGCCGCACCGCGTTGTATGTCCCAGGTACATCTCACCCAACGAAGCGCAATCAACCTGATATCCCTCTGGGCCAGCGGCGTGGTCGCCGAGCGCAGCCCGGTTAAGGCTTCCTTGACCATCCCGTCTGTCGGATCTGAGCGGTACCCCGTCCGTCGATGGGCACAGGGCATTCGTTGTCGTACCCGATACGTTTGTATTATTGCACATGGGGTGTTTCATAAACTGCCGAATAATCATTATGGGACAATGCTCAAATGAACGTTCGATTGCCGGAATGATGATTTTTTGTTGTCTCTTATCCAAACTGATTTGCGACATCAATTAGCCGAAAGTAATATTTGTGTGCACTCAAACCCGGCGGGCATCATCCGTTTGGCTAGTGTGGGTTGCCTGGTCAGTCGGTCTAAGCCAGTTGAATGAGGCCCCCGCTCAGGAGCTCCCGCCTACACGGCCACGGATCTGATCACGGCACACACCACAGCCTTCAGGCCATTGCGGCGCGATGCGCTCAGGTAGTCCTCCAGGCCAAGCGCGTGCAGAGCCGCATCGGCGTCGAAGGTTCCGGCCGCCTCGACCGCTCGTCCGACCAGTTGCGCCAGCACGGCGATGGCAAGCCCGCGCACGATACGCGCTTCGCTGTCCGGCCAGGCGTGAATCCGTCCCTCATGCACGGTGACCGCCAGCCAGGTGCGGGCGTCGCAGCCCTGGACCAGGTGGGCGTCCGTGCGCATGGCGGTCGGCAGCGGCGGAAACTCGCGGGCGAACTCGGTCAGAATCTTGAGGCGCCCTTCCCAGCCGCGGGCCGCGAGCAGGCGCTCGCGCACCCGCTCAGCGCTCAGGCTGGATGAAAAGGGCAGGGCGAGGTAGTCAGCCGGTGTGGGTTCGGTCATGGCGAAAGGTCACGATGCTCCGCGTTTTCCGCGCGCCGCCGCTGTGGTCAAATATCGAGCCTATCTAAACACAATGCCAACCGCGGGAGAGCGCAATGCCTAAGTTTCGGTCCCGGACCACCACCCATGGGCGCAACATGGCCGGCGCCCGGGCGCTTTGGCGTGCAACCGGCATGAAGGACGGCGACTTCGGCAAACCCATTATCGCCATCGCCAACTCATTCACCCAGTTCGTACCCGGCCATGTGCATCTCAAGGACCTGGGGCAGCTGGTGGCCGGCGAGGTGGAGGCCGCAGGCGGCGTCGCCAAGGAGTTCAACACCATCGCGGTGGACGATGGCATCGCCATGGGGCACGACGGCATGCTGTACTCGCTGCCCTCGCGAGAGATCATCGCCGATGCGGTGGAGTACATGTGCAACGCCCACTGCGCCGATGCGCTGGTGTGCATCTCCAACTGCGACAAGATCACCCCCGGCATGCTGATGGCCGCCATGCGGCTGAACATCCCCACCATTTTCGTCTCCGGCGGCCCCATGGAAGCCGGGAAGACCCGCCTGGCCTCGGGCGACGAGCTGCATCTGGACTTGATCGATGCGATGGTCGTGGCCGCCGATCCCAAGCGCTCGGACGACGAGGTCGCCGCTTACGAGCGCTCGGCCTGCCCGACCTGCGGCTCGTGCTCGGGTATGTTTACCGCAAACTCCATGAATTGCCTGACCGAGGCGTTGGGATTGGCGCTGCCGGGCAATGGCTCGTTGCTGGCTACCCATGCCGATCGCGAGCGTTTGTTCCGCGAGGCCGGCCGGCGCATCGTGAGCCTGGCCATGCGCTACTACGAAGAGGACGACGACAGTGCGCTGCCGCGGTCCATCGCCACCCGCAAGGCCTTCGAGAACGCCATCAGCCTGGATATCGCCATGGGCGGCTCCACCAACACGGTGCTGCACCTGCTGGCTGCCGCCCGCGAGGGCGAGGTGGACTTCACCATGGCCGATATCGACCGCATGTCGCGCAAGGTGCCCAACCTGTGCAAGGTCGCCCCGGCGACGCAGAAGTACCACATGGAGGACGTGCACCGCGCCGGCGGGGTCATCGGCATTCTCGGCGAGCTCGACCGTGCCGGCCTGCTGCACACCGACGTGCCCACCGTGCACAGTCCGACGCTGCTCGATGCGCTGAATACCTGGGACATCCGTCGTACCGACGATGAAACGGTGCACACCTTCTATAAAGCCGGCCCCGCGGGCATTCCGACGCAGACGGCGTTCAGCCAGGCGACCCGCTATTCCAGCCTCGACGGTGACCGGATCAAGGGCTGTATCCGCGACAAGGACAACGCCTACAGCCAGGATGGCGGGCTTGCAGTGCTCTACGGCAACCTGGCCACACGCGGCTGCATCGTCAAGACCGCCGGCGTGGACGAAAGCAATCTGCGGTTCTCGGGCCCGGCCGTGGTCTTCGAGAGCCAGGATGCCGCAGTCAAGGGCATTCTCGGTGGCCAGGTCAAGGCTGGCGACGTGGTCGTCATCCGTTATGAGGGGCCGCGTGGCGGACCGGGCATGCAGGAGATGCTGTACCCGACCAGCTATCTGAAATCCATGGGTTTGGGCAAGGCCTGTGCGCTGATCACCGACGGGCGGTTCTCCGGCGGTACCTCGGGCTTGTCCATCGGCCATGTCTCACCGGAGGCGGCCGAAGGCGGCGATATCGCCCTCGTCGAGGCGGGCGATACCATTGAGATCGACATCCCCGAGCGGCGTATCGTCATTGCCGTTGGCGAGGACGAACTGGCCCGCCGCCGCGAGGCGATGACCGCCAAAGGGGCGCAGGCATGGAAGCCGGGCGAAGTGCGCAAGCGCAAGGTCAGCATGGCGTTGAAGGCCTATGCGTTGTTGACCACCAGTGCGGATATGGGCGCGGTGCGCAACCCAGAATTGCTCAAGTAGGCACCGTCGGCACGAAATGGCGTTTCGGGTGGCATCGCCACCCGAAACGCCGATGTGATCAAGCGCGTCCGGCGTTGATGTCGGTGGGCGAGTGGTAGTACTCGCTGCTTTGGGCAAACTGCTCGACCAGGCCCTGCAACTCCTTCAGCCGCCATTCGGCCTGGCGCAAGGGGGCGCAGGTCTCGCAACGCGGGTCGTCGCAGGGTTGGCGGGCATACAGCCAATACTGCACGGCACCGGCCAGCAGCCCATCGGCTACATCCCAGATATCGGCCTGGGGGTCGGTATCGGCAATCTGGTTGCCCAATTCCACCGCCTGACGGGCCGCTTCGTCGTAGGCGTTGGTGTCCTCGGTCATTGTCGTGTCCTGCTCTCGTGCGCCAATCGATAGGGGCGCCTAGTGTAGCCAGATTGTCGAGGCGGGGGCAGCGCAACCTTGTCGCATCTTCGCTGTGGGAGGCTTTGCTGTCGCGCCGAGGCCGTATAGACGTGGGAAGACGCTGTCGGATAATCCGTGCAAAATCCATTAGAAAGCTCTAACTAATAAGTTGACTCCCGGGGGGGATCATGGTTCTGCCGGTCTTACGACGCGCCAGGGCACTGCGCGCCGCGCTCCTGCTTGCGGCGATCGCACTGAGCGCCTGTGGCAGCGACAGCGAGCAGGACAGCGCCGTCCCAATCGATGTGCCCGACAACTACCAGCCATCGATCGTCGTCGCCTGGAATGAGCTGGCCCTCAATGCAGTGGCCACGACGCCTGCCAAACCGACCGTCGTATCGCGTCAGATGTTCATGCTGCAGACAGCGGTGTACGACGCTTGGAGCGTGTACGACGAGGCGGCCGTGCCGGTCCACTTGGACCCGGCCATCAAGGCGGCCCCGGCCGATAGGACCGAAGCCAACAAAGCCGCCGCTGTCAGTCAGGCGGCCTACCATGTCCTGATTGCCGAATTTGCCGACTTCGAGCGCAGCACCGGCGCATTGTCTGCCCGCATGCAGGCACTGGGGTACCCGATCCTCGCCCAGGGCGACACGGTCAGCCCCGAGGGCATTGGCTTCCTCGCCGCGCAGGCCGTCCGCGCCGCACGAGCCGCCGACGGTGCCAACGCCGACAGCGGCATCGCAGTCTGGGAGACCAAGCGGCACTACGACTTCATCCGCCCCGCCTCGGCCATCCAACACCGTTATTACGACATGCCCATCATGGCCTGGGGCGGCCCCGATCAGGGCACGCAGGTGATGCTGGGCCAGTCCTGGCGGCCGTACCAGGCGCTGAGCTTCGTCACGCCGCCGTTCGCCGAGTATGTGTCCGGGCACAGCGGGTTCAGTGCCGCCGCGGCCGAGGTTCTGACGCGCTATACCGGCAACGGATCGTTCTACGATGGCGTAACGGTGACCAGCCAGGATGTCGACGGCGATGGCCAGCCCGACCGCCTGGGCGAGTACATCGTTCCTCCCGGTGGTCTCTCGTTTGAGAGCGGGCCGCAGGAGACCGTGGTGCTCCAGTGGCCGACCCTGAAGTCGGCTGCCGACGAGGCGGCGATCTCCCGGCTCTATGGCGGTATTCATATCCAGGACGGTGATCGCCGTTCGCGACAGATGGGCGAAGCCATAGGAATCCAAGCTTTTGAGCGCGCATACAGTTACTGGAGCGGACAGATCGAGCGCTGAACGTCCCCCTATCGAGGGCGACGCCGTGGACCATCTTGTCCTGGAGCCGATAGAGGCCTGCCATACGCAAGCCCTATGGCAGGGGCTGGATGCCCACCGCGACGACTTGCGTCAGTGGCTGTCCTGGGTGG
>CBFGWV010000119.1:0-13487 GCA_965652545.1 uncultured Candidatus Competibacteraceae bacterium
CTCGCGACCCCAACCTTGGCAAGGTTGTGCTCTACCAACTGAGCTATTCCCGCTCGACAGGAGGCGCATTATACGAGCCGATTTCAGCCCGTCAAGCACCTGCGCGATCTTTCAGTTGCGGCCAGGCCGCCATGAGGTAGTGAACCATCGACCACAGCGTCAGCGCCGCCGCCGCCGCAAGCATGACCGCGCCCAGGCTTTTCACCGGAATACCCAGCAGCGGTTCGCGATAAACCAAAAGCAACAACGCCACCATCTGCAGCGTGGTCTTGACCTTGCCGATCATGGAAACGGCGACGGCACCATGCTTGCCCACCTGAGCCATCCATTCGCGCAAGGCGGAGATAGCGATCTCACGCCCGATGATGATGACAGCGGCGATGGCGATCCACGGCCGCGGATCGTTCTGGACCACGAGAACCAGCACAGCGGCCACCATGAGCTTATCGGCGACCGGGTCGAGGAAGGCGCCGAACGCCGAGGTCATGCCCATGCGTCGGGCGAGATAGCCGTCGAGCCAGTCGGTCAGCGCCGCGAGGGCGAATACCGCCGTGGCCGCTTCGTTGGCCCAGCTCACCGGTAAGTAAAATACCAGCACGAAAACGGGAATCAGGCCGATACGAAGCAGGGTCAGCGCTGTAGGCAAAGTCCAGGGCATGCGTGCGCCTTTTTAGTCGTTGCCGCTGTGCAGCGCGTCGTAGATCCGCTGCGCCAGCTCACGATTGATGCCGTCCACCCGCAGAATGTCTTCCACCCCGGCGCGGGAGAGCTGTTTCAGACCACCGAACTGCTGGAGCAGCGCCTGCCGGCGCTTGGGCCCTACCCCGGCGATGGTCTCCAGGGTGGACTCGCGTCGTTGCTTGCCGCGGCGCTGGCGGTGGCCGGCGATGGCGAAGCGGTGCGCCTCATCGCGGATCTGTTGTACCAAGTGCAGAGCGGCAGAGTCTGCGGGCAGCATAAGCGGGCGGTCCGACCCGGACAAGTACAGCACCTCCAGCCCGGCGCGCCGCTCCGGACCCTTGGCCACGCCGACCAGGGTGATGCCCTCCACCTGCAACTCGTCCAGGACGGCCTCGGCCTGGGCCAGCTGTCCCTTGCCGCCGTCGATGAACAAGATATCCGGCATGGGTGCGTCTTCATCGCGCAAACGCGTATAACGCCGGGTGAGTGCCTGACGCATGGCGCCGTAGTCGTCCCCGCCAATGATGCCTTCAATGTTGAAGCGGCGATAATCGGACTTCAGCGGACCCTCTTCGTTGAACACCACGCAGGAGGCCACGGTGTTCTCGCCCATGGTATGGCTGATGTCGAAGCATTCCATGCGGGTGACGTCGAACTCCAGCCCCAGAGCGTCCTGCAATGCCTCGAAACGCCGACGCATGCCGCTGCGGGACAACAACTGGGCCGATAGCGCATGGACGGCGTTGCTGCGCGCCATGGCCAGCCAGCGGGCGCGGTCGGTACGCACCCGGTTGTGGATGGCTACCTTGTGACCGCTGCGCTCGGCGAGCACGCTGGCGAGCAGTTCGGCATCCTCCAGGGCCCGATCGATGACGATCTCCCGTGGCGGATCCTTGTCGAGGTAGAACTGCGCCAGGAACGCGCCGAGAATTTCCTCGGCCGTTTCGTCCTCGGGCACCTTGGGGAAGAACGGCTTGTTGCCCAGCAGCCGCCCACCGCGGAAAAAAAACACCTGGACACAGGCCGCGCCGCCTTCCATGGCGCAGGCGACCACATCCAGGTCGCCCTGGTCGGCATCCACATACTGCCGCGCCTGCACCCGCTGCAGATTGACGATCTGATCGCGATAACGGGCCGCCTGCTCGAAGGCGAGCGTCGCGGCAGCCTTTTCCATGCGCTCGGTAAGGCCCTCAATGACTTGGTCGCTCTTGCCTTCCAATACGCGGATCGCATCCTGCACATCGCGGGCATAGCCTTGCGGACTGATCTCATTGGTGCACGGCCCGCTGCAGCGCTTGATCTGGAACAACAGGCACGGCCGGCTACGGTTGGCATAGAAGCTATCGCTGCACTTGCGCAGCTGGAACACCCGTTGCATCAGCGTAATGGTGTCGCGCGTGGCCCCGGCGCTCGGGTATGGACCAAAGAAGCGACCGGGCAGCTTGCGCGCACCGCGGTACAGGCTGATGCGGGGAAAGAGGTGATCGGACAAGTGAATGTAGGGATAACTCTTGTCGTCACGCAGGCTGACGTTGTAGCGCGGCCGGTGGGCCTTGATGAGGTTGTTCTCGAGGATCAGCGCCTCACCCTCGGTGTGGGTGACGGTCACCTCCATGCGCCGGGTCTGCGCCACCAGGGCTTGGATCTTGGCCGAGTTCGGGTTGGCGCGAAAATAACTCGCCACCCGTTTCTTCAGGTTGCGTGCCTTGCCGACGTACAAGAGGGTGCCGTTGCCATCGAGCATGCGATAAACGCCGGGCAAGGGCACGAGTGTGCGCAGGAATGCCTTGGCATCGAAAGTGTCGGTCTGCGTGGTGCTCATCCGTTCACCAATACCGGTGTCGTTCATACCCTATCTTATCGCTGTGATCGCTTCAGCCCGGCTTATACTGCGCGGCTTCGCGAACCGGCCGCCTGGAAGCCACCGTGTACTCACTGATCCGCCCCCTGCTGTTCCGGCTCGAGGCCGAACGTGCCCACGATGTCACCCTCAAGGCCCTGGATACAGCCCATCGCCTCGGCCTCATACCGCTGATCGCCGGCCATCGGGTCGACGACCCGTGCGAGGTCATGGGGCTGTCCTTTCGCAATCGGGTGGGGCTGGCCGCGGGGCTGGACAAGAATGCCGACCACCTGGACGCACTGGGGGCGCTGGGTTTCGGTTTCGTCGAGGTCGGCACGGTGACGCCGCGCGCGCAGCCGGGCAATCCGCAACCGCGATTGTTCCGCCTGCCCGGGGCTGGCGCGATCATCAACCGTATGGGTTTCAACAATGACGGGATCGACCATCTGGTCGACCGGGTGCGGCGACGGCACTACGACGGCGTCCTGGGCATCAACATCGGCAAGAACAAGGACACCCCCGCGGATCGTGCGGCCGATGACTACAGGCTCGGCCTGGCCGCGGCGTATCCGTATGCCGACTACGTCACGGTGAATGTCTCTTCGCCCAATACGCCCGGGCTGCGCGATCTCCAGTACGGCGACGCGCTGGACAGTCTGCTGAGAGATTTGCGCGACGCCCGCGAGCGTCTGGCCGACACTCACGGCAAGCGCGTGCCGCTGGCCCTGAAGCTGGCGCCGGATCTTGCCGACGACGACTTGGCACGTGTCGCCGACAGCGTGGTGACACACGCATTCGATGCCATCATAGCCACCAACACGACCAACCGCCGCGACGGTGTCGCAGGCCTGCCGCACGCGGACGAAGCCGGAGGGCTGTCCGGTGCGCCGCTGACCGAGCGCGCGACGGCCGTGATCGCCCATCTGGTGCGGGCAGTGGACGGCGCGATACCGGTCATTGGGGTCGGCGGCATCATGAACGCGGCATCCGCCCGTGCGAAGATCGACGCCGGTGCCGCGCTGGTGCAGCTCTATACCGGGCTCATCTACCGCGGCCCGCGCCTGGTCGGCGAGGCCGCCGCCGCTATCCGCGGACGAGGGTGAATCGGTCGGTACAGCGGACATAGGCATCGCCGGCCATGCGCCCCACCGGCGCCAGGGCCTGCGTGTCGATGCGCCCATCCTGGTACAGCGCATCGTCCACGTGGATGGCCACCACCTCGCCGAACACTGCCGAACCGTTGCCAAAGCGGTGGATCGCCGCAAGCCGGCACTCGAACGCGATCGGTGCCTCGGCAACGCGCGGTACCGGCACATGCGTCGAGTCGACGGGCGTGACCCCGGCATAGGCGAACTCGGACTCACCCCGCGGTAGGTCGGCGGAACTGCGCGACATCGCCACGACCTGCGCCTCGCCGACGGCATGAATGACGAAAGCCGGCACGGACTGGATATTGGCCAGGGTGTCTTTGACGCCATCACCCTTGGCCTGTGGACAAAACACCAAGGTCAGAGGGTCGCTTGCCGCAACGGTGAAGAACGAAAACGGCGCCAGATTCGGTCGCCCCTGCTCGTCGACACTGCTGACCCATGCGATCGGACGCGGCAGCACTGCACCGATGGCCAGGCGGTACAGATCACGAGACGGTAATCCGGCCGGAGACAACAGCATCGCAAGACACTCGACTGGTTGGGAGCTCCAGCCATGCTAGCGCACTGCCCGGGGAGCGCGTGCTGCGTCCGGGGCATACCGCCGACACTCGCAGCAAGGTAGACTTGCGACGATCGTTTCCATACGGTTGCGAATGTTGACATGGGGAGAACGGCATGAAGACGATACCTTGGTATTTCGACATCATTTCGCCGTTCGCTTACCTGCAACTGCACCGGCTTCAGCAGTTCGAGGGTATCGCGGCCATCGAGCCGGTGCCGGTGCTGCTGGCCGGGCTGCTTCAGCACTGGGGCAGCAAAGGCCCCGCGGAGATACCGCCGAAGCGTCGTTTCACCTATCGCCACGCCACCTGGCTGGGGCGGGAACACGGCATTCCCTTGCGTGTGCCACCGGTCCACCCGTTCAACCCGCTGCCGGCGCTACGCCTCTTGACCGGGCTGGAGGCGGACCTGGATACCGCCAGGTCCGCATTCGCGTTCATCTGGCAACAAGGCCGCGGCCTGTCCAGCGAGCGCGAAGTCATGGACTTTGCCGCCCATCTCGGCCTGTCGCCCGAACAGGCGCAGCAGTTGCTCGCCGACCCCGCGGTCAAGCTGCGCCTGCGCGAGGCCACCGATGCGGCAGCCGCCCGGGGCGTCTTCGGTGTGCCGACTCTGTTGATCGACGATGAGGTGTACTGGGGGTTCGATGCCACCGGCATGGCCTTGCAGGCGCTGCGCGACCCGGCCGGGCTGAACGATGCCGAAATGCAACGGGTCGGCGACTTGCCGGTCGGAGTGCAGCGCAGGGAGGCCGGCGCATGAGCGGCTCACGCATCAGTATTCCCGACTTCGAAACGCTGGCCCGCGAACAAGTCCCCTTCGTCGGTCAGCTCGGTGTCACCCTGGACAAGCTCGAGCCCGGCGAGGCGATCGCACGCATCCCCTTTCATGACGACTTCCTGCGCCCCGGCGGCACGGTGTCCGGACCGGTGCAGATGGCCCTGGCCGACATTGTCATGTATGCCGTCGTGCTGTCACTGATCGGGCGGGTGGAGTTGGCGGTAACGACGAACTTGAACTGCAACTTCCTGCGCCGCCCCAAGCCGGTCGACCTCATCGCTCACGGACGTATTCTGAAACTCGGTAAACGATTGGCCGTCGGCGAGGTCACTCTGTACTCGGAGGGCGAGCCCGAGCCGGTGGCGCACGTCACCGGCACCTACTCCATTCCGCCGACACGGAACTGAATGGGCGCGCCCCCGTGACCGTCTTCTACTTGCGGAGGGGAGTGCAATGTTGAAACCGTTGATGACCGTAGGCGTGCTCACGCTTGGGCTCGCGCAGGCCGCGTATGCAGACATGGTGACCAAACCCATTCGCTACTCCGTCGGCAACACGGCGTTCGAGAGCACGCTGGTGTATGACGACAGCAGCGACGCCAAACGCCCTGCTGTGCTCATGGTGCCCAACTGGCTCGGCCCCAACGAGGCCAACCTGGCCCAGGCCGAACTGGTTGCCGGCACCGACTACGTAGTCCTCATGGCCGATATGTACGGTGCCGACGTGCGGCCGACCAACAGCGAGGAGGCCGGTGCCGCAGCCGGTGCCGTTCGCTCCGACCGGGCTATGATGCGCGAGCGGGTAAATGCCGCTCTGGATGTCCTGCTGGCGCAGGCCGAAACCGCGCCCATCGACCTCAATAGCGTGGCAGCCATCGGCTTCTGTTTCGGTGGCGGCACGGTGTTGGAGCTCGCCCGCAGCGGCCGGACGCTGGATGCGGTCGTGAGCTTCCACGGCAACCTGGATACGCCCAACCCGGCCGATGCGCAGGCGATTGACACCGGTATCCTGGTGCTGCACGGGGCGGACGACCCGTCCGTAACCCAGGAATCGGTCCAGGCATTCGTGGACGAAATGCAGGCGGTCGATGACCTCGACTGGCAACTGGTGCAGTTCGGCGGTGCGGTCCATTCGTTCACCGACCCCGACGCCAACAACCCCGGACGCAACGAGTACAACGAAAAAGTCGCCAAACGCGCCTACGCTGCCATGGCCTTGTTCCTGGCCGACCGATTCCGGATGTAATGTCAAAAAAGGGCGCCCTCACGGCGCCCTTCTTCTTGTCCTGTTTACTTTACGAACGATCGTGCTATTGTTGCTCACAATAATTGCCAACCCGATACAGGCTCTGATGACCAAAGGCGAAGATACCCGCAGCGCCATCGTGGACACTGCCTTGAGCATGGCCCGTACGATCGGTCTGGAGGGGGTTACCATCGGCGCCCTGGCCAGCCGTCGCCAGTTGTCCAAAAGTGGGGTGTTCGCCCACTTCGGCTCCAAGGAAGAGCTTCAGATCGCAGTGTTGCAACGGGCGCAGACCAGTTTCATCGACGAGGTCATGAAGCCCGCCTTCAGCGCCCCCCGCGGCGTGGCCCGTATTCGCGCCCTGTATGAGCTTTGGGTCCGCTGGTCGGCACTCAGCGGTGGCTGCCCCATATTGGCCGCCGCCTATGAGTTCGACGACCGCCCCGGCCCGGTGCGCGATGTACTGGTCGAGGGCCAGCACGCCCTGCGCCGAACGTTGATCCGCTCCGTCGAGTTGTGTATCGAGTGCGGCGACCTGGCCCCCGATACCGATGCCGCCCTGGTCGCGTTTCAACTCGATGGCCTGATGATGGCCACCCATTTCGATACCCGTCTGTTGGACGACCCCCATGCCGTTGACCGCGGCCGCAAGGCACTCGAAGCCCTGCTGCGCGCCAATGGCGCCACCGCCTGACCCGAGGATGCTGTCATGCTTGCGCTTTCGCTCAAAAAAAGCACGATCGTTCGATCTAATCTGCACATCATCACCCTACGCCTTGGTTTGAAACTGGCAACCCTGTTGCGCCCTGCCGCGGCACTGGAGATGGCCGAACGCTGGTTCATGAAGCCGCCGCGCCACACCATGCCAGCCATCGAAGAAACCTGGATGCGGCGCGCCACGACCGCATTCGTTCCTCTGCCACCGCAGACGGTGGCCGAATGGACCGGTCAGCGCATCGCCGTGCATCGTTGGGGGCCGGAGGACGCACCCGCCGTTCTCCTGGTGCATGGCTGGGGCGGTCGCAGTACGCAGTTGTGGCCATTCATTCAGCCGCTGCTCGATGCCGGACACGCCGTCCTCGGTGTGGATGCATCCGGCCACGGTTATAGCGACGGCCATAGCAGTTCGCTGCCTCAGTTCGTCGCGGGTCTGAGCGCCACGATGAATCGTCCACTGGCGGGTGTCATCGCCCATTCCCTGGGTGGCGCGGCCACCGCGTTGGCCCTGCGCGCAGGGTTGTCGGCCGAGCGTGTGGTCCTGATCGCCCCGCCGGTGGACCTGGAGGCCTACTCGCGCCAGTTCGCGCGGATCGTGGGCCTGCCGGAGCGGCTGCGCCAGCGCATGCAGCGGCGTTTCGAACGACGCCTGCAAATCCCCTGGGACGCTCTGGATCCCCGTCCCGCGGTAAGCGACAAAGCCGATGTCGCCGCCCTCGTCATCCATGACCGGCACGACCCCGAGGTACCGTTCGAGGCCGGTATGAGCCTGGCGGATCACTGGCCGGGCAGCCAACGTCTGGTGACCAGCCACCTGGGGCACCGGCGGATCCTGCGCGACCCCTACGTCGTCGACACCGCGGTCGCGTTCATCACCCAGGACGACGCCCCGCGGCTGAACGGCTGGCACTTCTGGATGAGCTGACCCAAGCGCACGGGTTGCCGGTGCCATCGGACAGGGTAGACTGCGCGGCAAACTCATTCCCTCCAGGAGCCCCGCCCCATGGAACCGGCGTCGCCCCGTGCCCCCACGCCCTTCTGGCATCGTGTGCCGGAGCTCTTTCTACTGCCCTTGAAGCCTCCCGCCATCGTGGTGACGCTGGTCGCCACGGTGTTCGCCACCATGGGCTTCATCATGGATGGCGGCCTGGGGCTGCTGTTGTATCTCGGCGCCAACATCGGCCTGCTGTACTACGGCCGCGCTTTGCTGGTGTCCAGCGCCGCCGGCGAGCATGAGCCGCCACCGCTGGAGCTGCCCCAGGACGGTTGGCTGACGCCGATCAAACTGTGGATGCTGTTTTCGTTTCCGTTTTTCCTGGCCCTGCCCTTGTATCTGTTCTTCGGGCCCTGGATGACGGCTATCCTGCTGTTCATCTACCTACTCGCCCTGCCGGCGGCGGTGCTGGTGCTGGCGGTGGACGACAGCCTCGGTGCGGCGCTCTCGCCATCCGCGGTCTTCGGCGTGATACATGCCCTGGGCGGCAGCTACTGGATACTCTGGCTGTTCATCCTGTTTCTCAATGGCGCGAAAGCGGCATTCCTCGGGCCGTTGGGCGATGACTCGCCGGTGATCAACATCCCGGTGCTGGTCACCGCCTCGGCCATCGATTTCCACTTCACCCTGATCAGTTGCCGTCTGCTCGGCTATGCCGCCTATCAGAACCAGCACCGGTTGGGCTATGAAACCGACGACATGGCCGACCCCGACCCGGGCCTGGCGGAGTACCGCTCATTCCTGGCCGAACAGCGCTACGGCGCGGCGGCTGACGAGCTGCGCGCCTACCTCAATGACAATCCCGACCGGCTGGACCTGCGCGTGCAACGGCACAAGCTGCTCCAACTCGCCGACGACGCGGCACTGACACGCGAGGCCGGGCGGCTGATCCAATTACTGCTCGGTGCACGCAACCTGGCCGACGCCTTGATCGTCTACAGCGACGCGCGCGCCATGGACCCCGACTACCGCCCATCGATCGCCGGCGTCCACACCCCGCTGGCCGAGGCCCTGCGCGACGCCGGCCGGCCGGCCGACGCGGTGCACCTGCTCAGCGGGTATCACAAGCGCTTTCCCGACGACCCGCTGCTGCCCGGGGTGTACGGCCTGGCCGCACGCATACTGGCCATCGACTTGAATCAGGGCCAAAAGGCCGGGCAGTTGCTGGCGATGCTGCTGCAACGCTTCGCCGACCATCCGCAGGCAGAGTCCTGGCGACGCCTGCAATCGGCGGTGAAACCGGCCGGCTGAATCAGGCCGGCGTGGCAACGTACCGCCGCGCCTGAGCTGTCTGTTCGGCGTCGGGGAATGTGCTGACCAGGGCGTTGAACCACTGCCGTGAGGCCTCCCGATCGCGGGCCTGCATGCTCATGACCAATTGCTTGAGCAGCAGATCGGGCAACAAGACCGCCTGCGCCCCGGCCTTCAGCAAGCCTTTGAGCAACTGCGCCGCGTCCTCGGCCAGGCCTGCGGCCTGGAAGCGCTGGCACAGCTGCTGCGCTTGGAGCAGTGTCATCCGCGGCTTGGGCTTGGCGCGCTGGCGATAGTCGTGCCATACCCGTGCCACGGCCTGTTCGAAGGCTTGATCGCCACGCGGCAGGCGCAACACCGCGTGTGCCGCCGCGTGATAAGCCTCGTCGGCCGGTTGATCCGCCTGGGCACGGAACATCAGCAGATGCAATGCGGCGTTGTCCGCATGCCGGCCCACCACTGGTTGCAACGCCCGCCGGGCCCGCGGGAAGGCCAGCGCCGCCAGAGCGGCCTCCGCGTCGCGCATCGCGCCGGCGAGCGTCTCGTCGCGCTCACGCGCCTCGAGGTAATCGTTGTCCACGCCCTGGCCCAGCAGCCGCAGAACCGCGGCGATGGCTGCACCGCCGAGCAAGCCCCCCGCGTGTGCCATGTAGGCCACCGAGCTGAGATCGCCGAAGGCAAAGTACTGATAAACCTCGTACAACACCCACACCGGCAACAACCACAAGGCCGGCGCCTTCACATAGTCGAAGTAGATGCCGACCGAATAGAAGAACCAGATCTTGCGCAGCCCGAACAGCACCGAATACGCCCCCATCAGCGCCGAGATCGCCCCGGAGGCGCCGACCAGCGGCACGTAGCTGCCCGCGTCGACGGCCCAGAACAAGCCCACCGCGGCCAGGCCGCCGAGCAGGTAGAGCGCCAGGTAACGTGCCGCCCCCAGGGTGTACTCCACGACAAAGCCGATCAGCAGCAGAAACACCATGTTGCCGATCAGGTGCATCAGTCCGCCGTGCAGAAACATATGCGTCAGCAGCGTCGGCGGCGCGTGCACCGCCGGCGTGAAGCCGCCACTGACCACCAGCGAGGCGTCCAGCCGCGACTCGAATGCCGAGCGTGCCTCCTGCCACTGCGGGTAGCGGGGGTCGTCCACCGGCATCACCTCGCCGGCGGCCAGACGGCGACGAAAGGCGTCGTCGAACTGCATGTTCACGGCATCCCAGGTGGTCACCTCGTCGGCCGTCAGGCCCCGGTCACCGCTCGATCGGCGCAGGTCCTGCAGTTCCATGGCGGGGAGCTCGGTCCCGACATAGAACTCACCGGCGTCCATAAGCCTGGCGTCGTCGTCCCATTGGCCGAAGACGAACACCAGCACGTTGACCAGCACCAGCAACAGGGTGACCAGCGGGGGCCGCTTCCAATCGATACGCCGGTCCAGCGGGAGAATCAGCATGGTGGCTTACGTCCTTGTCGCGGAATCAGCGGATCTCGCCGGGCAGGTCCCATTTGATCGTACTCACCGGCGCCTGGTACGCGGCCAGGGCGTCGAGAAGAGCCGCCGGATCGGCCGCATGGAGAATCATGTCGCGATGGGCCGGACGCACGAAACCGGTGTCGACCATGTGGTCGATGAAGTGCAACAAGCCGTCGTAGTAGCCACCGGCGTTGTACAGCCCGATGGGTTTGCCGTGCAGGCCGAGCTGAGCCCAGGTGAGCATTTCGAAGGTCTCATCCAGCGTGCCGAACCCCCCGGCCATGGCGACGAACCCCTCGGCCAGATCCGCCATCAGCGCCTTGCGTTCGTGCATGGTACGCACCACGTGCATGGCGGTGGCCCGCGGGTGGGCGAGCTCCCGCCGCACCAGGGCCTCGGGGATCACCCCGGTCACCTCGCCGCCGGCATCGAGCACCGCATCGGCCACCACCCCCATCAAGCCGACGTTGCCGCCGCCATAGACCAAGCCGATCCCCCGCCGGGCCAGCGCCGTGCCCAATGCGGTGGCTTGCGCCGCGAAGTCCGGCGTCTCGCCGCTGCGAGCCCCGCAATAAACGGCTATGCGTTGCATGGTGTCCTCTAGCCTGCTGGTGTGATTTGACTGCGGAACTGTAGGGTGCGGGCGCCGCGCTGTCGATGCATGGTGCGGGTCCGCCAGCGGGCGTCGATGAGGATAGTCGGCCCGCTTGCACGGTCACAAACGGTTCAGGGGGGCCCCAAGGAACATCAATGGAGACGCCGCCCATGGCCAACCGGAACACTAGGCCCGACGCTACCCGGCAACATGACGCCGAGGCCACCGAATCGCTGCTGTCCAGGGCCGTCGACCCCGTGAAGTCGGTCGACAACCCGCACCTCGACACCCTCTTGGCGCGCATCGGGTCGTCGCGAATCGTACTGATCGGCGAGGCCAGCCATGGCACATCGGAGTTCTACCGCTTTCGTGCCGCAATCACCCGTGCACTCATCGAAACCAAGGGTTTCTGCGCCGTAGCGGTCGAGGCGGACTGGCCGGACGCCAGCCGCATCGACCGCTATGTCAGGCACCAGGAAGCGCCATCCAGCCCGTGGACGGCCTTTTCGCGATTCCCCACCTGGATGTGGCGCAACCGGGAGGTCGAGCGCTTTGTCGACTGGTTGCACCATCACAACGCCGCTGTCGCCGCGCACAACCGCGTGAGCTTCCACGGCCTGGACCTCTACAGCTTGTTCACCTCCATCGGAGAGGTGCTGGACTATCTCGATGGCGTCGATGCGGAAGCCGCGGCAGTCGCCCGCGAGCGCTATGGCTGTCTCACACCTTGGCAACCGGACCCGTCCACGTATGGCCGAGCGGCGGCATTCGGCCGCTACCGCGAATGCCAGGCCGACGTGGTGGACATGCTGGTGGACCTGATGGAGCGGCGTCTCGACTATGCCGCACGCGATGGCGAGGACTTTCAAAATGCCATGCAGAACGCCCGCCTCATCGCCAATGCCGAGCGCTACTATCGCTGCATGTATGAGGGCTATAGCGCATCGTGGAATCTGCGTGACGAGCACATGTTCGAGACGCTGACATCGTTGCTCGACTACCACGGCGACGACTCGAAGATCGTCGTGTGGGAGCACAATTCACATATCGGCGATGCATCGGCCACCGACATGGCCGCGCGCGGCCAATACAATGTCGGCCAATTATGCCGCCGGGCGTTCGGTGACGATGCCTATCTCATCGGGTTCGGCACCCATGTCGGAACCGTCGCCGCAGCCGACGACTGGGACGGACCCATGGAGGTCAAACGGGTCAATCCCTCCCTGAGCGGCAGTTGGGAGCGCCTGTGCCATGACTGCGGCATACCTGCATTCACTCTGGGTCTGCGCCACCCCGTCCTCAAAGGCCTGAAATCCCGTCTGCGCGATGTTCGCCTGGAGCGGGCGATCGGCGTCGTTTATCGCCCACAGACGGAGTTCGCAAGCCACTACTTCAAGGCACGGCTGGCCGATCAGTTCGATGAGTACGTGTGGTTCGACAAGACGACAGCGGTAACGCCGCTGCATCCACCGATCGTCGCGCGTCGTAGATAGTGCTGCAACCCTGCTGTACCCGATACGGGTGCGGGGGTGCTGTCAATCCATCAATGCGATGTTTAGGAGAAGACCATGAGCACTGCCAAGACGATTTCGGGCGTAGTCATTGCCACCGCCGCCGCCGGATTTTTTGCCCTCGCCCCCATCAGCGGCGCCGTCGCCGGTGAGGAAGGCGTCAAGTGCATGGGCGCCAACGCCTGTAAAGGGCAGAGCGCCTGCAAGACGGCCACCAGCGAATGCAAGGGCCTCAACAGCTGCCAGGGCCATGGCTGGGTGAGCGCCAAGACCGTCGAGGAATGCACCGAGATGGGTGGTACGGTCGAAGGTTGAGGACTGGCGGTCGGCGGGGGAACCACCCTCGCCGACCGCACGCTCCGTGCCATGAGCCATTTCAATGCACCCCGCCCCTGGCTCGGCTTCGGCCTGGGCCTGCGTCCGGACCATTACACCGACGTGCTGGAGGGCAATCCACCCGTCGACTGGTTCGAGATTCTTTCGGAAAACTACATGGTCCCCGGCGGCAAGCCGCTGTATTACTTGGATCGCTTTGCCGAACGCTACCCCCTGGTCATGCACGGCGTGTCGCTGTCGCTGGGCAGTTGCGACCCGCTGGACACAGCGTACCTGGACGAGCTCTGCACACTGGCGATGCGGGCAAACCCGCGCTGGGTGTCGGACCATCTGTGCTGGACCGGTGTG
>CBFGWV010000120.1:0-13487 GCA_965652545.1 uncultured Candidatus Competibacteraceae bacterium
GGGTTCTGAAACGACAAGAACAAGGCCCATCGAGCGCCTGCCGTACGCATAGGGATCGTCGCGTCATGCCACGTTTGTTCAGTCACCGCACCCCGGCGGACGGCCGTCGCGCGCTGCCGCGCCTGTTGTTCATCCTGCTGCTCTCGATGGTCCTGGCCGCCTGCGGCGGGGGCGGGGGCGATAGCTCCGGCGAAGGCGGTGGCGGCGTCGAAGAGGGCGGGCCGGAAACGCCGGGGGACGAGGGCAATGATGGGGGCGAGGGCGGTCAGCCCGGCACCGGCGAGCCCACGCTGCCGGCCCTGTGGGTGGCCGACGGCCACCGCCTCAGCCGCCTGGATGCCGACAGCGGCCGGCTGCAACTGCACGCTGCCACCGATGTTCAGTTCAGCGTACTGGCCGCCGATGTCCGGCGCGACCGCCTGTGGGCCTACGGCGAGGGCGTGCTGCGCCGCTACGATGCGCACCTGAACCCCCTTCAAGACATTCCTCTGCACGATTTGGCCGCTGCCAAGGCCGACGGCGGCCCCGCCGAGCCGGTGCTGGCGGTCAACCCGCTCGACGGCCACCTCTGGCTGGGCTGGGGGCGTGAGCTGCTGATCATCGACACCGACGGCACCCGCCTACGCCAGCGCGAGTTGGAGACACCTATCCAGGCGCTCACCGTCAGTGCCGACGGTGCCCGCGTCTGGGTGCTCACCCAAACGGCTGTACAGCGCTTCGGGATCGACGGCCTGCCGCAGGCCAGCCACAACCTGCCGGCGCCCGCCACCGCTGCCGGTTTGGTCTGGAACGCCGCCACCGGCACCTTGTGGTATGCCGCCGCCAACACCGTCGTCGTCCTGGGCGAGGACGGCCGGCTGCGGCGCAGCCTGCCACTGCCCGACACCTGGGCGCTGCGCGGTGCCGAGGGCATCGTGTGGGCCGCCGACAACGCCGCTCTGCACCGGCTCGACCCCGCAGGCGTGAGCATCGTCAGCCACGGCATCGGTTTCGACGGCGCCCCAGTCGATCTCGCCGGCGACCCGCGCGGCGGCGGCTGGGTGGCCGACAGCCACAGCATCCGCCGTGCCCTCGACAGCGCCGTATGGGTCTGGGACAGCCGCGATCTGCCCCTGCCCGTGAACGGGCGGGTCTGGGACATTGAAGCGGCCGTGCCGGTGGAGGAGGTCGATGGCAGCCCCGGCGAAGGCGGGAACCCGGGCGACGGGCCGGGGAACCCCGGCGATCCAGGCGATCCGGGTGATCCAGGTGATCCAGGTGATCCAGGTGATCCAGGTGATCCAGGTGATCCAGGTGATCCGGGTGATCCGGGTGATCCCGACAACGATCCGCCGACACTGACCGTCGTGGCCCCGCAGGCCGGCGCCTGTCTGCCCGACGCCCGGCCCAGCCTGCGCGTCGAGTACAGCGACACCGGCAGCGGCGTCGACCCCGAGAGCCTGCGGATTCGCCTCGGCGACATCGATCTGCCCCACCAGTGCACCGCCGAGCCCGACAGCGCCACCTGCACCCTCGGCCAGCCGCTGGAGGAGGGCGAGCAGCGCCTGGCCGTCAGCATCGCCGACCACGCCGGCAACCGCAGCGCACCGGTCACCGTGGCCATCCACATCGACACCATCGCCCCGCGAATCGACCTGGACCCGGCCGAGCCGACCCGCTTCGGCCCCGACGCCGAGGTGACCGGCACCCTGTCGGAGGCCGCCGCGCTCACCCATGACGGGCAGACCGTCGAGGTCGACAAGACCACCCTGGCGTTTGCCATACCCCTGAGCCTGGACTTCGGGACCACAGACATCGCACTGGCGGCTGAAGACTGTGCGGGCAACCTGGGTGAGGCCCGCCTCACCCTCACCCGGCTGCGCTCACCGCCGCAGTTCACCACCCAAGCCCCCACCACCGTCGAGGCCGGCCGCGGCTACACCTACACCGCCCAGGCGACAGACCCCGATCCCGACGACACCCTGAGCTATGCCCTGGTCACCGGCCCGGCGGGCATGAATCTCGACGCCGACACCGGTCAGATCACCTGGCCCACCGATGAAGACGACATCGGCGAGCACCCCGTCGAGCTCACCGTCACTGACGGCAACGGCGATACCGACACCCAGGCCTTTACCATCACCGTCGGGGCGGCCAACGGGGCACCTGTGGCCAACCCGCAGAGCCTGCAAACGCCGTTCGAAACCCCCATCGCCCTGGTCTTGAGCGGGGCCGACCCCGAAGGCGATGCGCTGAGCTACCGCGTGGTCTCGCCGGCGGCGCACGGCCAGTTGAGTGGCGAGGCGCCGCACCTGGTGTACACGCCCGAGGGCGGGTTCACCGGTACGGACAGCTTTGACTTCGTGGTCTCCGATGGCGAATTGGAGTCGGCACCGGCCACGGTGACCATTGAGGTGGGCAGGAACAATAGCCCGCCAGAGATTGTGTCCCCGCCAGTACAGCAGGTGAGTGAAGGCGCGCTATACGGATACGACGTCCGGGCGGTGGACCCGGATTCTGATGATGTCCTCACGTACAGTCTGCGCGATGCGCCAGCCGGTATGACGATCGACAGCCAGAGCGGCGAGATCCAATGGCCACCGACGCCCGAGCTGGTAGGCCCGAACTTGGCCGACAACCCCATGTGCATGGCAGTACGTGGCTCGACTGCCGGGGTGATACCTGCCGCTGATGTGGTTGTGGTGGTGGATGAATCCGGCTCCATGGCCGGCGAGCACGCCTGGATCGCCGACGTGACCGCTCCTTTAGAGGCGCACTTAGTCAGCAACGGCATCGGAGAGGGGGCACTTCCGAATCGGTATGGGTTGATCGGCTTCGAACGGGTTCCGCGGCCCGTTCCCGTTGGCAATGAGCCTATTGGGAGCTATCTAGAGCTTATCGACGCGACAAAACAGCTTCGAATCTCTGGCGGTTTCGAAGACGGATGGTTAGGCATCCGCCACGCGCTGGTCGCTTATCCGCTACGTGAAAAGAGCGCCCGCAACATCATCCTGATAACCGATGAGGATCGGGACAATGGAGATGGCTCGATTACCTACGATTCGATCCTGGCCGATCTGCGGGAGCACAAGGCGGTACTCAACGCGGTGGTCAATACCCCGTTTCGCTGCGGTGACGACTCGCCGGCACTGGGGTTGGGACAGGACGGTATCGGTTACAAGGCCGATGGTCGAGGCGGGTTCGTCACCTGCTCGGATGCTTACGCTTACAAGCCGCAAAGCTTCGGCACGTCGATTCAAGACTACGTCGACCTGGCGCTGGCCAGTGGGGGCGCCGCCTGGGATCTGAACATTCTCCGGGATGGTGGTATCGGCGCCCAATCGTTCACCAATGCGCTCATCACCATCAAAGTTCGGGAGATTCTCGAGCAGATTCCGCCGCAATCGCAGGCCGATCTGGTGGTGCGCGATCTGCGTGCGTTCAATGGCCTCGTGCAGGTCGATGTGGGCAACCGGGGTATGGTCGATGTCGATCAACCGCTCTCGGTGGAATTGTGGGCGGACAATACCCGCGTAGGCACCCAATCCATCGTTTCCCTGGCTGCTGGCGCCCGTGAGACAGCCAACTTCGCTTGGTCGCCATCGGGTGTCGACCCGCAGCGGCTGACGGCAAGCATTACGGTCCTCTCCGACAGTGCTGAATGCCACGAGAACAACAATCGGTTGCAAGCCGCGTGGGTACGGGTGCGGGCGACGGACACCGGCGACCTGTTCGACGAGCAGGGCTTTTCGGTCACCGTCAGCGACCAGAATGCGCCGCCGACAATCGTCTCCGAGCCGGTGACGGATGCGGTGATTGGCAGCCGGTATCGCTATCGCGTGCTGGCCAGCGATCCTGATCGGGGGGATGGACTGGAGTTCTATGTGGCGTCAGGCCCGCCGGGCCTTGGCATCGACCGCGTCAGTGGGGAGATTCTCTATGTGCCCGACGCCGGCCAGGAGGGCGAACATCCGGTGCGCGTCGGTGTGCGCGATCTCGCTGGCCTGGAGGCGGTTCAGTCGTACACGTTGCGGGTTGGGCGCACCTATCAGCCACCGCGCTTTACGTCCTCGCCCGACCGCCGCGCCGTCTATGGGACGGTGTACCAGTATCAGGCGACAGCCGAGGGCGATCCGCAGGCCACTCTTAGCTTTGATGTGTTTCTGGCGCCCCAAGGCCTGACGATCGATGCGCAATCGGGGTTAGTGTCGTGGTCGGTACCTGCCGACTTCTTCAAGCAGACACACTATGTGATTCTGCGCGTCAGGGATCAGTTCGGGAACTACGATCTGCAATTTTATACGCTGATTGGAGATAGCCCCAATGTTGCGCCGCAAATCACCTCGGCTCCCACTACGGTCGCTACCGAAGGGGGGAATTACGCCTACAATCCCCGAGCGTCCGATGCCAACTTCATGGAGGAGTTTGGCTGGTGACTGGACTTCGGGCCGGACGGCAGTCAAGTTAATGTCGAGTCCGGTCGATATGACTGGTCTGGGTCAAATGTGAGATCGTCGGCCCCTGGCCTACTTGCTCAAGTCAATCCGATGTGCCTGGGTGGCGATTCAGTGAACGCGCAGATCGCTGCACGGACGCGCTGGACCAGTACGTATGTACGCAGTACCAGTCAGCCGCTGGTTGGGCCGCTTTTTGATTCGAATTTCGATGGTGAACTTGATAGTGCGGATCGCGTTGCGATCGTTCTCATTTCCCGCACCGATGCAGAGCTGAATGCCCGTCGTATTCACGCTTTAGATGCGCGTGGCGACGCGATCTTGTGGAGTTACGGAGATCGTGCGCCCGATCATTCAATACTTCCGGCCATGGCCGATCTGACCGGGCAACATTCCGTCAACGTTCTGTTCGTGGACAGCGAGCGGCATTTGGTTGCCTTGCATGCGGACGGCGCACTCGCATGGGTCAGCAGCGTGCCGGTTGCTCCGGGCAATCAATCGCTTTTGGAGAACGCCATCAGCGTGGCTGATCTGAACGGCGATGGACGAGCGGAGATTCTTATCGGACCCTCTGTGTTCGATAGCAGCGGGCAGTTGTTGTGGCAGTTTCCAGATGGCGCCAACGCTTTGGGGCAATCGTTGGCCCTCGACTTGGATGGCGATGGCCGTATGGAGGTGCTGTATCGCGATCAGGTGCGCGACGCTGATGGAGCGCTGCTGTTCGAGACGCCCAGCACTGCCGATGCGATTGTGAATCACGCCTTCTTTGCACCCGCGCGGCTAAGCGGCGCGAGCCGTCCGGACGTGGTCATTAGCGAAAGCACGAATCGAGGCATTCGCCTCACGGCGATGACGGCCGATGGCCAACAGCTGTGGCAGTTGACCAACCCTGCGGTCAGGTACGCCGGTCCCCCATTGGTGGGCGACTTCAAGGGCAATGGCCAGGAGCAGGTTTTCCTGCCCGCTACCGGGCAGATGTTTCAGGCGGACGGCACCGTGCTTTGGGATATCGGGGTACTCCGTGACTGGTCGCCTCGGAGTCAAAAAGCCGCTACGGCTGCCGACATCGATGGCGATGGCCAGTTGGAGATCCTGGTTACCGGCAATGGGCGGCCACAGATCTGGAGTGGCGTCTCGGGTGCGCTGCGGTGGGTCGATACGAGCTGGAGCAGTAGCGTGCATTACGCGGCGATCCCGGTGCTGGTCGACCTCTTCGGTGATGGACGACCTCTACTGGTCGCCAATGGCAGTGGCATTCGGACCTATGAGCCCGTCGTAGGCCAATGGCAGGCTGATTCCCGTGTCTTCAACCAAGCGGCCTTCGCCCGTGACCGGGTTCGGGATGATCTAACCATTCCTGGGGTTGTAGCTGGCGCCCAGCCACAACCGCTGCGTGTCCAGACGCGTGGAGCCTCCGGTCAGTTGGGGGCCGATTATTTGAGTGATCTGCGGGTCAGCGCCCCTTACGGACGTGTCGATACCCGAGTGCAACAGTTGTCAGTGGACATCGTCAACCGAGGTACCGCCCGCAGTCTGCCGTTCACCGTGCGGCTGTACCGCGATGCCGCCGACGAGCCGGCCAATCTGATCGGCACGCTGGATGGTTCGGCACTGCTGCCCGCCCAGTCCGTCACGCTGTCCCTGACCGGCCTCACGCCTGAAGAGCTCGGTGAAACCGAAGTCTTCGCCTGGCTGATGCCGTCGGCCGACGAGCGTGAGTGCGAAGTGCGCAACAATTTGGCCGCCGGCCGGGTTAGCCAGATCAGCGTGGCCGATCACGGTGGCCTCGAAGACAGCCAGCGTTGGGTGGTGGCGGTCAACGAATCGATAAAGACTCCGCGAATCGTCTCGACGGCACCCCTGACGGCAATCGAGAAACAGCCCTACGCCTACACGGTGCAAGGCGAAAGCGATCACATCGGCGATTTGCTGTCGTACAGCCTGGTCCAGGCACCTGCCGGTGCAATGATCCACCCGCACAGCGGCCGCATCGAGTGGACGCCGGCGTGGGGCCAAACCGGGCAGCAGAACTTTTATGTGCGCGTCACCAGTCTCAATGGCCGAACGGTCAACCAGAGCTGGGCCGTTCAGGTCGCGGCCTCCAACACCGCCAACACACCACCGAGCATCGTCTCCCAACCGGTGACCGGCGCGGCCGCCGGCGAGGTCTACCGGTACGCCGTGCTAGCCGAGGACGCCGACGGTGACGTGGTGACTTACCATCTGCTTGCATCCCCTTCGGGCATGTGGATCGACGAGCGTACCGGGCTCATCCTGTGGATACCCACCAGCGCACCCGCGGCGCCTGTGGATATCACCGTCGAGGCGCGTGACAGCGGTGGGGCCACTGCTACGCAGTCGTATCAGGTCACGGTGCTCAGTACGCCAAACCAGCCACCGGAGTTTACGAATCTGCCGGCGCTGCAAGCCACGGTGGATGAGCCGTACAGCTATACCGCCACGGTCTCGGACCCTGATGGCGACCCGCTGGTCACCGAGCTGATCGAAGCCCCGGAGGGTGTGCGTTGGGATGCCGGCACACACACACTGACCTGGACACCGACGGTCGACCAACTCGGCGAGCAGGCGTTCGTCATCGAGGCCCGTGACAACCGGGGCGGCGACACGCGCCTGTCGTTCACCGTCTACGTCAACGACCCGACGCAGAACCAACCCCCGGCCTTCACCACGACACCGACGACCACCCTCATCCTGGGCCAGACCTACACCTACACCCCCCAGGCCAGCGACCCGGACGACGACCCGGTGACCCTTGAGCTGACCGTCTCACCCCAAGGCGCGAGCCTCGACGGTGGCGTGCTCACCTGGACACCCGATGCCATCGGCAGCGGCCAATTCCAGCTCACCGCCACCGACGGCCGCGGCGGCGTGGCCACGCAGACGTTCACCGTCACCGTCCAGGAGGATGGTGGTGGAGGCGGCACCAACCAGCCCCCGCTGATTGACAGCGTGCCGGTCGTGACCGCCGTGGTCGACGTGACCTACAACTACCCCGTCGCCGCCCACGACCCCGACGGCGATACGCTGAGCTTCAGCCTGATCAGCGCACCCACTGGCATGAGTGTCGATGCCGCCAGCGGCCTGATCACCTGGACCCCGACCGCTGCCCAACTCGGCCCCCACCCGGTGGTGGTCCGTGCCAGCGACGGCCAGACCTGGGTGCAGCAGCACTACACCGTCGCGGTCACCGCGCAGGCCGACGAGTTGGTGGTCACCATCTCGATCGACCCGCCGGTGATCGCCCCCGGTGAGAGCACCGTGATCACCGTCGGCAGCGCCGGCGGCAGCGGCCCGGTCACAGTCAGCCTCACGGTCAACGGCCAGCCTCTGCCCCTGGATGCCCAGGGCCAGGTCGTGTTCTCGGCCACCGAGGTGGGCGTCTACGTGCTGGAGGCCACCGCCAGCGACGGCACGACCACGGTCACCCATCAAAGCCAGCTCACCATCAGCGAAGACGGTGGGGCGGGCGAGGCCCCGCAGGTGAGCCTCAGCGCCCCGGTCCTCGACCAGGAGATCACCGCCCCGACGGATGTCATCGGCAGCGTCGCGGACGACGACCTCGATCACTGGTCACTGTACGTGCTGGAGAAGGGCGCTCCCACATCGGAGGCCAGGGAGATCGCCCGTGGTACGGAGAACGTCACCGAAGCGGTGCTGGGGCAGTTCGACCCCACCCTGTTGCTCAACGGTCAGTACACCATCCTGCTCCAGGCCTGGGACCGTGCCGGCAACACCACGGCCACCAGCGTGGTGGTGCGCGTCACCGGCGACATGAAGGTCGGCCACTTCGCCATCACCTTCGAGGACCTGAGCGTCGACCTGGCGGGTATTCCCATCGCCGTCACCCGCACCTACGACACCCGCCAACGCCACCGCGACCTGGACTTCGGCTTCGGCTGGAGCATCGACTACCAGAACGTTGCGATCAGCGAGTCGCGTCGCATTGGCTTCAGTTGGGAGCTGAACGAGTACCGCAATGGTTTGTTCTCCGACTGGTGCGTCGAGCCCAACGGCAACCCCGTGGTCACCGTGCGCCTGCCCGATGGGGCGGTGGAGACCTTCCACGCCCGCGCCGAGCCCGAGTGCACCAGTCTCGTGCCCACCGTGGACGTGCACGTGGCCTTCGATGCGGTCGACGGCACCGATTCCACCCTGGAGGCCACCGACTATGGCCTGCTCAAGCTGGTCAACGGCCACCTGGTGGACATCTCCGCGCCCAACACCCCCATCGACCCGGATACTTATCGCCTGACCACCCATGACGGCATGGTCTACGAGCTGGACCAGCACTTTGGCATCCGCCGCATCATCGAGCCCGATGGCGAGTCCATCACCTACGCGGACACCGGCATTACTCACAGCCAGGGCTATGCGGTGGCCTTCGAGCGTGACGCCGATGGCCGTATCGAGGCGCTGGTCACCCCCGACGGGCGGCGTGTCGAGTACACCTACACCGACGATGCGGACCTCGAGACGATCACCGACCTGGTCGGCAACCTCACCCGCAACGAATACAACGAACCGGCCTTCCCGCACTATCTCAGCGAGATCATCGACCCGCGTGGCATCCGCGCCACGCGCATGGAGTACGACGCGCAGGGGCGGCTGGAGGCCATCATCGATGCCGACGGCCACCGCATCGAGTACACCCATGACATCGCCGGGCGTATCGAGACCGTCCGCGACCGCAACGGCCACGCCACCGTCTACGTCTACGACGACCACGGCTACGTGCTCAGCGAGACCAATGCCCTCGGCGAGACGATCACCCGCACCTACGACGGCGAGGGCAACGTCCTGACCGACACCAACGGCGAGGGCGAGACCACCACGCGCACTTATGATGCCCGTGGCAACCTGCGCACCGAGACCAACGCCGAACAAGAGACGACCACCTACACCTATAACGCCAAGAGCCAGTTGGAGACCCAGCAAGACCCCACCGGGCTCGTCGTGCTGACCAACACCTACAACAGCCGCAGCCTCAAACTGCTGACCACCGCCGATGCCATGGGCCACACGACCACCTTCCACTGGGATACCGGTGTGGGGGGCTCCTGCAGCACCGGTGCCAGCCGTGGCTACACCGACGCCGAGAACAACCGCCTGACCATTCAGCCGCTCTGCGCCGGCCCCTTCGCCCACCTGCCGCGCTACCAGATCGACACCCGCGGGGTGCGCACCGACTACACCTACGATCATCAGCATGACTGGCGACTGATCGCCGAGACCACCACCGGCACCGACGAGAACGGCCAGGCGCGCACCCTGGTCACCGGCTACGACTATGACGACGCCGGCCGGGTGACCAAGACAACGTACCCCGATGGCAGCTTCACCCGCACCGAGTACAACGCCATCGGCCAGGTCGCCTGGGAAGAGGACGAACTGGGCCGCCGCACCACCTACACCTACGACGCCCGCGGCCAATCCGAGACGGTCACCTACCCGGACGGCACCGTGGAGGTCACCGGCTACGATGCCAACGGCAACGTGGCCAGCCGTACCGACCGGCGGGGGCTGACCACCCGCTACGAGTACGACGCGGCCAATCGCCTCGAGCGCACCATCCATCCCGATACGCACCTCGTGCGCAACGAATACGACCGGGCCGGGCGCCTGGCCGCGGTGATCGACGAGCGCGGCTACCGCACCGAGTACGGCTACGACGACGCCGGCCGGCGCACCAGCGTGCGCGACCCCTTAGGCTTCGTCACTCGCTACGATTACGACGCGCAGGGGCGCCAGTCGCTGATGACCGACGCCACCGGGGCGGTGACCGAATACCGCTACGACGCCGCCGGGCGGCGTATTCGCACCATCTTCGACGACCGGCACGAGCGCAAACACGGCTACGACGGCCTCGGTCGCAAGACCAGCGAAACCGACGAAGACGACCACACCACGATCTTCGACTACGACGCGGCCGGCAACCTCGAGGCGGTCACCGACGCCCTGGGCCAGCGCACCGAATACACCTACGACGAGCAGGGCAACCGGCGCACCCAGACCGACGCCCAAGGCCATCTCACCCGTTGGGGCTACGATGCGCGTGGCCGCACCACCAGCCGCACCCTGCCCATGGGCCAGCGCGAGCGCTTCACCTACGACGTGGCCGGGCAGTTGAAGACCCACACCGACTTCCTCGGCCGCACCATCGGCTACGACTACGACCCCATGGGCCGGGAAACCCTGCGCGACTACCCCGGCGATGCCGATGTGACCTTCACCTACACCGCCAGCGGGCAGCTGAAGACCCTCACCGATGGGCGTGGGACGACCACCTACCACCACGACGATCGCGATCGGCTCGCGCGCATCGACTATCCTGACGGGCAGTGGATCGACTACGACTATGACGCGGCGGGTCACCGCAGCCTCGTGCGCACGCCCCATGGCACCACCGGCTTCGGCCACGACGCCCTCGGGCGTCTTGCACGCATCACCGATGCCCAGGGCGAGACGATCATCGGCTACACCCCGGTCGGGACACGAGAGCAGGTGAACTACCCCAACGGCATCAGCACCACTTACGGCTACGACACCCGCCACCGGCTCAAGCGCCTGGTGACGCGCAACGCCGTGGGCGCCACCCTGCTGGGGCTGACCTACGCCCTGAACCCCACCGGCACCCGCGCGGCCATCCACGAGGATGCCGGGCGCAGCGTCACCTACACCTACGATGCGCTCCAGCGGCTGGAGACCGAAACGGTCAGCGACCCAGTGCTGGGCAACCGCCAGGTCACCTGGACGTACGATGCGGTCGGCAACCGGCGCACCGAAACCCGCGACGGCCAACTCACCACCTACACCTACGATGCCAACGACCGGCTCAGCGACATCCAGGCCCCTGGCGGCACCACCACCTACACCTACGACGCCAACGGGAACACCGAAACCGAAACGGCCCCCGGCGGGCTCACCACCTACGCGTGGAATGAAGCCAACCGCCTGATTGGCGCCATGCTGCCCGGTGGCAGTGCCCTGAGCTACACCTACGACCCCCACGGCATCCGCCAGAGTGCCACGGTCGATGGACAGACCACGCGCTACCTGGTCGATCCGAACCGGGACTATGCGGAAGTCATCGCCGAGGTCGACCAAACCAGCAACAGCCTCATCGCCACGTACACCCACGGGGATGATCTGATCAGTCAAACCCGAGGTGGGTTGACGTCGTATGCGCATGCCGATGGGCTGGGTAGCGTCAGAGTCCTAACCGACCCCAGCGGCACTACAACCGACAGCTACGTCTACGAAGCCTTTGGTGAGGTCGAAGACCGGCAGGGGGCGAGTGAGAATCCGTATCAGTTTACTGGTGAACCATTCGACACCCACTTAAACCAAACCTATCTGCGGGCGCGGTATTACGATGCCCAGGTCGGGCGGTTTACAGCCATGGATACGTGGAAAGGAAGAAAAACAAACCCGGTTACACTGCATAAATACATCTATGCTAACAATAGTCCGGTTATCTACTCTGACCCGACGGGCAATTTCAGTGTGATGAATGTTGCGATTGGTGTTGGTATAGGTGCAGTGGCTTTGTCGGGTGCTAGTTATGCTGTGCATAGCTTGCTAAATAGCCGCAAGTTAACAGATAGGGATAGGGTTGTTTATTTAAATTTTGATCAAATGGCTGCTGGAGGGTATGAAAAGGCAGCTTTGCAAGCTGCCATAGTTGGAAAGATGCAGAGAGATTTTGCATCTTTTGGGGTTGATGTGAAAGTCGGTCATGGCCCGGCATTAAGTCGTTCAGTCGATTTCGGCGGGAGTGGCGGGGGTGGGTATATTGGCTACAATGATTACGGTGTTGCTCGTTATCTTTGGGCTAAAGTATTTACCGACACCATAATTGAGGCTGGTACAATACTCAGGGTGAGAGATAATGGTGTAATGCGCGATGCTAATGAAAAAGAAGTGGGTACAATGATAGGCAATATAGGCTCCCATGAAGCTGCGCATACATTTGGTGCTCCGCACATCGTGGATGAAGGTTACATAATGGCGGAAAGTCCACTATTGACCTATGATTCGCTAAAGTGGTCTTCGCAAACAGTCGCTTTTTTTGCGCGTAGATTCAGGTGAGGTATGGTGCGGTCTGTTTTCGCTTTTTCTACTGTGACGGTTGCGCTGATTTCCACTTCGGCTGTAGCGGGCTCTTCTGTGCTTACAGTGGAGCAAAATCTAAATAGCATTGGTATTGCGCTTGATCAATATTACATGAGCTGTGGTCGATATCCTTCATCTAAGGAAGGGCTTGTAGTTCTTATTGATCGACAGGAATATGAGTGTTGGGATGGTCCATACCTTCGAAAGAATATATTTGAGGATAGCTGGGGGCGTGAGATTCAATACAGATCACCATCGATAGAGGGTGGGTTTCATTATGATTTGTTTTCGTATGGAGAAGACGGAGTTTCTAATACAGTGGATGACATAAATAATTGGGATGAAAATAAGACTTGGCGGGGCGTGTATAGGAAGAAAAGGTGGAAAGCATCTTTGGTTGATAGTCTGGGCTTTATCGGTATTGGTGTTTCTTTGTTGTTATTTATTTGGCTTTTGAGTAAGCGGATAGGGAAGAGTTCGTGATTCATTGGGCGGAGTTTTTGTAGTGTGTTTACACCCGGAAATGCATTATAGCAATATGAATAGATGGCATCGATGGGGAGGTATTGAAGTGGAGCAAGCAGGCAGTGGTGAAGCATTCTGGATGCTGCTGTAGAGCGATAAGTTGACGTCACGCAGTTTTCAAAATTGTTTTCGCAATTGCTGTCATGGGCGAGCACTTTACTCCGCTCGCCCTTTCGGGCTCACATCGGAGCCCACCCGCTTCGCGCGTGTGCAATTGATGCCTGCGTGGCTTCGCCACCCAGGCTGGGATCACCCCCCATCCCCCGCGCGGGGGCTATTGGCGTCCTGCGTAACATAACGTCGGTATTATGCGCAGTGACCAAGGCCACTGTCCGCCTGCGGCCGCATAATTGACGCTATGTTAAGGGGCCGCCGTCGCTACGCTCCAAAAGGTGT
>CBFGWV010000121.1:0-13434 GCA_965652545.1 uncultured Candidatus Competibacteraceae bacterium
GGCACCCGTAGGAGCCCTGCCCTCAGGGCGATTGTTCGACCGGCCACGGACAATCGAGCGTTGGGTGCCGACCCCAGGCAATCGCCCTGAGGGCAGGGCTCCTACAGGTGCCGCCGTCAACTCCCACCATTGCCCCCCGCCGCCATCACCTGCGGGTCGCCTGCCTCCAGTGCGGTCGCGATGCCGCCCAGGCAACTGAGGTCGCGATCCCACGGATAGGCATCGATACGGGTGGCGCCGACGAGTTCGGCCACCAGGTTGTCCTCCAGCGTCCGCACCATGACCGGCTGCATCAGGTCGAAGGCGCGTACACCCGAGCCGGTGACCAGCACCTGCTCGGGGTTGAACAAAGCCACGACATTGGCCAGGCCCGCGCCCAGCACCCGGCCGGCCTTCTGAAACAGATTCACCGCCACCGGATGCCCCTCGCGGCCCAAGTCGGTCAACGCCTTCATCTGCGCCTCCGAGGGGTGCATGGCATCGCCCTCGGGCAGGTGCATGAACGGACGGGCGTCGCGGTACATCGCGTAGTCGCTGAGGTAGGCCTCGATACACCCGCGGGCGCCGCATGCGCACAGTGCACCGTCGGGCTCGTACTTGGTGTGGCCGAATTCGCCCGATGAGCCGGTGGCGCCGCGGTAGAGCTTGCCGTCGATGAACACGCACATGCCGACGCCGTAGCCGAGCATGATCACCACCAGGTTACGCAGGCGATGGTAGTCGGGCTGGGACACGATGGCCTTGCCAATACAATTGGTGTCGTTCTCCAGCTGTACCGGGCAGTCGAAGGCCCGGGCCAACCGGTGGGCCACCGGCGCGTTGCGGAACGACACCGCCGGTGACCAGCCGATGGCCCCTTCCGCGATACGCACCACGCCTTGCACGGCGATGCAGATGCCGAGAAATCGGCGAAACCGCATGCCGGTCTCGGCGCGCAAGGCTTCGATTTTGTCGATCAGGAAGGTGCACAAGCTGTCGGCGGTGAAGTCATGCGTGTCGAGGCTGTACACCACGCTGCGGTGAATCTGGCCTTTGAAGTCCCCCACCACCAGGCGGATCTCGTTGAACGAGAGTTTGACGCAGACCACCGAGGCGGCGAACGGGTCCAGTTCGATCAGCGTGCGCGGCCGGCCGCGGCCGCGGTTGAGGTCCGGTGTGGACTCGCGTTCCACGATCAACCCGTGGCGCAGCATCTGGCCGGTGATCGACGTCGCCCCCGCCGAGCTCATGTTGTGCCGTTTGCACAAGTCGATACGCGCCACCGGTCCGTGGACACGTATGCTGCGCAGCAGCGTGAGGGTATTGGCGCGACGGATGCTTTCCAGGCGCTGCGTGGTCATGGGCGAGGTCGTGTCGTTTTCATCTGATGGTAGCAGCCGGCGGCGGAGCCGCGGTTTGCGCTTGAGCGTTCGGTGTTCGGCGTTCGGTGTTCGGTGCCTGAACACCGCCCGCCGGGCAGCGGGGGTCGTGGACCGACGCGCTGTGAATACCTCCCTGTACGCTCGACGGCTGCCGACGGTCGGTCCGAGACTCCCGCTACCCGACGGGCTCGCCTCGGAGGGGCGCCCGACACTGCACGGACTGGCGCTGCCCCATGGCCATGTAGGATGGGTTGAGCGGCAGCGATACCCATCGTTGGGCCGGCGCCACTGTGGTCCGGTGCGGCGCCAAGACAGCTCGCCGGCCGCCCCTGTCTACGCCACCTGCCGCCTCACCAACGCCGCGAAAGCCCCTTCCTTGGCCATCAGGTCGTCATATGTGCCGGCCTCCACCACCTGCCCGCCGTCGATCATGACGATACGGTCCGCGCGGCGGATGGTGCTGAGGCGGTGGGCGATGGCAATGCGGGTGCAGCGCAGTTCGTCCACGCCCCGACTGACGATGGCCTGGGTTTCGTTGTCCAGCGCACTGGTGGCTTCGTCGAAGATCAGAATGCGCGGGTTGCGCACCAGGGCGCGGGCGATCATCAGGCGCTGGCGCTGGCCGCCGGAGATGGTCGTCGCGGCGTCGTTGACGATGGTGTCCATGCCCATGGGCATGGACTCGATGTCCTTGTCGAAGCCGGCGCGGCGGGCGGCGTCCCAGGCGTCGTCGCGGCTGGCGTCGGATCCGGCGGCGATGTTGTCGAAGATCGTCCCGCTCAGCAGCTTGGCATCCTGCAGCACCACGCCGAGGTTCTGCCGCACCAAGCGGGTGTCGAGGGTGGCGAGGTCCGCCCCGTCGATAAGCACCGAGCCGGCCTCCGGCAGCTCGAAACCCAGCAACAGGCGGATCACCGTCGACTTGCCGCTGCCCGAGGGGCCGACGAAGGCGACGAATTCGCCCGGCGCTACGGTCACGGACAAATCCTTGAGGACGAGCGGCGTGCCGGGTGCATAGCGGAAGTGGACATTGCGCAGTTCGATACCGCCCTTGAGTTCGCCAGGGTCTTTCTTGCCGCTGTCGTTTTCCTCCTCGGCCTGAAGAATGGGAGCGACGCGTTCGAGCAACGGACCCACGAGCGTGAGCTGTACGGCGACGCTGATCAGCCCGATGACGGCGGTGGTGAACTGCACATAGGCGGTGATGAAGGCGCTGAAGTCACCGGGCGACATGATTTGCGAGAAGGCGACCGCCTCGATCTGCTCCCAACTGCGTGCAAAGCCGAAGAACGCATCGAGCTGGCCCGATTGCCAGCCGATGACCGCCAGCACGATGACCACGGCGAGGAACGGGAACACGCCGTTGAGGACGGTCACCAGGTTGGTCCAGCCGTTCTGCCGGTTGGTGAAGCGGGCGTAGTTCAGGAAGTCGCGCTGCCACAGGCTGAAGGCCGTGGCCTCGCTACCGGTCACGCGCAGCTTCTCGGCCGCGCCGAACAACTGGACCAACAGGCCTTGCACCTTACCGTCGAGGAACATCCGCTTGCGGCTGAGGCCGACGATGGTGCGCCCGATGAGATAGCCGATGAAGGCATAGGCCAGGCTGACGGCGCCGACCAGCAAGCCCAGCAGCCAGTCGTAGACGATCATCAGCACGAGGCTGAAGAGACCCATGACCCCGGAGATGGAGGCGTTGATCACCGAGCCGGTGATCAACTGGCGGATCTGACTGATGGACTGCGCCCGGTTGGCCAGATCGCCGACGGTGTACTGGCGAAAGAAGGGCGCCCGCAGTTTCAGCAGCCGGTCCCAGACCGCCGCTTCGACACGCTGGTCGAGACGCCCCTCGATGCGCAGCATGGCGATGGACTGGACGAAGTTGAACACCGCCGCGCCCACCAGCGAGCCGAGTACGACCAGCCCCAGGACCACGAGTTGGCCGGTGTCTGCGCTGGGGATGACCGAGCCGACGATGTAGCCGGTGGCCACAGGGGTGGCGATCGAGGCGATACCGGCCAGGACCACCATGGCGACGATCATGGTGAAGTCGCGTGTATTGCCGGGCACGCAGAAATCGAGCAGGCGGCGCCCGTCGATGCGTCCCTCGGGCAGCGGTTTGTATAGCAGATAGACGATGGGGTCGATGTCGCGGGCCAGCGCGGGGGTGATCGCTTTGTCCAGCCCGGCGGCCGGGTCAACGAGGCGGTAGCGGCCCAGTCGGTCGGGCAGCAGCGCGCACGGGCGCCTCGTGGGTCCGTAGTGCGCGATCAGCGGGCCGTAGTCGTCGCGCAGCCAGTTGTCCGGCAGGTGCACCCGCCGGCATTGCACGGCCGAGCGGGCGCACAGATAGAGCACCGGGTCCTGCGCCGGGGGCACCGCGGCCAGCCCGCCCTTGGGCAGTGCCAGGCTGACGCCCAATGCCCGCGCGGCCGCTTGCAGCGCGGCGGTGAGCGGCTCCCGATCGGCGATGCCCGCCAGCGGCGCCCGCTGCTCGATTACCGCGGTAAGGCTGCGCACATCGGCGGCCAGGTGCGCGACCTGGTCGGCCCGGCGCTTGTCCAGGCGGGCGAGGGTGTCCTGCTCGCGTTGTTGCACTGCGGCGGCGAACAGTGTCAGGACCAGCCTGGCGAAGGCGGCCAGATCGTCGCCGGCCGTGCCCTGGGCCAGCCATTGACCGGTGCTGCGGCTGCGCAGCTCGCCATCGCCTGCCAGCGTCAGCCAGGCGCTGGCGGCCAGCGGCAGGTGTGCGCCCGTCCAACCCAGGGCGGTGGGTGTGGCGGTGGACACGAGGACCGCGTCGGCCGGCGGCTCGGCCACCCAGGCGAGGGCGTCGCCGCCGGCGAAGGACTCCCCGGCCTTGCCGGCCGTCGTCTCGCCGGTCGGCAAGGTGTGCGTATCCCTCGGTGGCGGTGGCAGGTCCAGGGCGGTGGTGAGGGTGCCGACCCAGCGCTCGATGAGTCCGGTGATCCGCGCCTGTGTGTCGTCGCGCGCATGGGCGACGAGCACGGCGAACTCGCCCGCGCTGATCCGGCCGTCGCTGGTGGGCACCGCGACCAGGCCCATCGTGGCGCCGCTCGGTGTCTGTGGCGCGGGCAGGCCGACGATCAGCCCGCCGGCCTCGATGCGGGCAAGGTGCCGGCGGGCGCCGGGGCGGCCGTCGCGTGCCAACGTGGCGAACAGGTCGACGGCGCCGGCGGTCACCAGCCAGGCGTGCTGCGGGCCGACCGGTGCGAAGGCCTCGTCACGGCCCAGCCCGCCGCCGGCCTGCGCGACGAATCCCAGGGCCTCGGCTAGCGCCGTATCGCCCGCTGCCGTGTTCACGTTGTCTCCACCGGCGTCTTTCATGCCATGGCCACCAGTTCGGCGTAGCGGCCTTTGTTGGCCATCAGCGCATCGTGTCGACCGCGTTCGACCACCCGCCCGGCGTCGAGGACGATGATCTCGTCGGCATCGCGGATGGTGCTCAGTCGGTGGGCGATGATCACGCAGGTGCAGCCGCGCCGGCGCAGGTTGTCGTCGATCATTCGCTCGGTTTCCGCATCCAGCGCGGCGGTCGCCTCGTCCAGCACCACCAGCGTGGGCTCGCGCGCGAGGGCGCGGGCGATCTCGATACGCTGGCGCTGGCCGCCGGAGAAGTTGGCCCCGCCTTCCACGACCGTCGATTCGTAGCCCCCCGGGCGGGCGCCGATCACATCGTCGATGCACGCATCGATGGCCGCACGGCGCACGGCCTCGGCGGGGATAGAGGTGTCCCACAAGGTGATGTTCTCGTGCACCGTGCCGTTGAACAGGAAAATGTCCTGATCGACATAACCGATCGACCCGAGGAACAGCGGACGTGGAATCTCCTCGATGGGCCGGCCGTCGAACAGCACCTGCCCCTCGGTGGGCCGGTACAGCCCGACGATCAGCTTGCCCAGTGTGGACTTGCCGCTACCCGAGCCGCCGACCAGCGCTACGCGTGCGCCCGGCTCGAGTTCGAGGTTGAACTGTCGGATCAGCGGCTCGCAGACCGGGCTGTAGGCGAAGCTGACATCGCGCAGGCTCAGCGCGCCCGAAGGGCGGGTGCTGCTGCCGGCGGCATCATCGGACAGCGCCGGCTGGGCTGCGATCAGCGTATCGCCGGGGTAGGCGAGCACATCGTCGATGCGGCGCAGGTTGCTTTGCAGCAGTTGCAGGCTTTGGGTGACGTTGACCAGTTGCTGCATGGGGTTGGAGAAGCGCTTGAGCAGCCATTGGAAGGCGATCAGATCGCCTACGGACATGGCCCCGCGAATGACGAAGATGGCCCCGAAGCCCAGCACGCCGGCCACGGTCAAGGCATTGAGCAGCGCCGGCACGGCATCGAGAGTCAGCGAGATCTGCCCGCTGCCCTGGCGGGCATCGACCACCTCGCTGTTGGTACGCGCCCAATTGCGGAAGAAAAACGGCTCCGTGCCCATGGCCTTGAGCGTTTCGATCGCCTGCAGGCCGCCCATGCCGGTGGCGGTCAGCTTGCCTTCCTCGTTGAGCTGGAGCCGGTTGATGCGGGTACGCCGCTCGCGCACCAGGCGTACGGCCACCACATTGGCCATGGTCAGCAGCACCGCCAGGGCGGCGAGTTCGACGTTGAAGAGAAACAGCAGCGGCCCGAAAAACGCCACCATCACGATGTTGAGCAGGTTGGTGCTGACGCTGGCGGCGAGCAGGTCGCTCACCTGGGCGCAGGAGCGGTAGCGGGCGACGATATCGCCCACGGTACGCAGGCCGAAGTACTGTACCGGCAAGCGCAGGACATGCCAGAGGAAACTGCCGGCGGTGCCGATGGCGACGCTGATCTGCAAGCGTTTGAGATACCACTGCTGCACGGTCAGCAACAAGGCATCGAGAACACCCGATAGCGCCAAGCCGACGATCAGTGGCAACAGCCAGCTCGCCAGCGATTTGATCAAGACCTCGTCGATGAAGACCTTGAGCAGCCCCGGCAGCAGCAGGCCGGGTACCACCAGCATCACGGTCACCAACAGGATGATCTGCACCGCGCCGCCGGCACCGGCCAGATGCCGCGACAGCGAGCGGATCAACCCCGGCGCGCGGCCCTCGCGGCGGAAGCCGTCCGCGGGGCGCAAATCGATGGCTGTGCCGGCGTAATGCGCCGAAAAGTCGTCCTCGCGCAGGCTGCGCGGGCCGCTGGCCGGGTCGTTGAGCCAGACACGCCGCCCTGCCCAGCCTTCCAACACCGCAAAGCCGTTGTCCAACTGGACCAATGCCGGTGTGGGCAGCCGCAGCGCCGCCGCTGCCGGGACCTGCCGCGCCTCGGCGGTCAACCCGAGGTTGCGCGCCGCGGCGACGAGGTTGTCGGTACGGCTGCCGTCACGCACCACACCGGCGGCATCGCACAAGCGCTCCAGCGGCAGCCACTTGCCGTAGCGCGCGAGCACCATACCCAACGCCGCCGCGCCGCTCTCGCGGGCGTCCGACTGCAACAGCGTCGGCACGCGGCGGCGCCCGCTGCGCCGGCCGCGTGGGTGCGCAGCGGCATCGTCCGTGGCGACCGCGGTATTCACCGCTGTACTCCACCGAGCCAGGTCTGAAAAATCGGAATGATGAACGCGACCGGTGGCTCCGCCTGCACTGTCACTCGGGTGGCCGCGGTGGTGCCGGCGCTTACGCGAAACGGCGGGCCGACCGACGAGGTCCACGCCAGGCCGCTGGCCGTGGCCGGATTGGCGTTCAGGGCGATCTCCACCGCGATCGGTGCCCCGCCCTTGAGGAATTCCTGGACCATCGTCTCGTTGTCGATCTGCTGACGCAGTTCGGCGGCGGTGGCCGGTTGTGGTGCGACCGAGACCACCGTGCCGATGATGGAGCCGAAGATCTCCGGTTCCACGGTGCCCGGTGAGACCTGTGCGGCCATGCCCGCGCTGATCCGCTTGCCGTCGCTGGGGCGGAAGTAGGCATACACCTGCAAGGTGTCGGTGGCGCTCTCCAGGCGGGCGACAGGCGAGCCGGCGGCAAGCTCGTCCCCGGCCCGGGCCTCCAGCCCGATGATCCGGCCCGCTCGCGGCGCCACGATGTGCGAGCTCTCGCTGACGGCGGCCTGCAACTCGTCGACGTTGTTCTGTGCCTGGACGATCTGGTTGTCCAACTCATCCAGCGCTTGCTGCTGGCTGGCGATGAAATCGCCCAGGTCGGCGCGTGCGCTGAGCACGTCGCTGCGCGCGGTGGCCAGATCGACCTGGGCGGTGTTGAGACTCTCCCGTGCCTGGTCGACTGTCACGCGTGGGATGAAGCCCTGTTTGAGCTGCACTTCGAGTTCTGCCACATAGGGCTGAAGGTCGGCGACGCGCTGCGCCATCACCGTTGCCTGTGTCTCCAGGGCGGCAACGGTGGCATCGGTGGCCGCCTGGCGCCGCGCGATCTCACGATCGACGGTGTCGCCCCGGCGTGCGCGCTCCGCATTCAGGGTGGCCAGGACGCGCTGCGCGGCACGCAGTTCTTCGGTATCGGTGCCCACCTGCAGGACGGCGATCAAATCCCCTTCCCGCACGCTGTCGCCCAGTGCGACCGCGATGCGCTCGATCCGACCGGCGGCGGGCGCGGCCAGTTCCTGGAGCACGCCTTTGCGGTACTCGATGAGCCCAAGCCCACTGACATCGACGCGGACTTCGCCGCGGAAACCCCACACTATCGCCCCGGCGGTAGCCGCCGCCAGCGTCAGTGCGACCAGCCAGCCGCGTGGCGATGTGAGGCGCGCCAAGCGGCCGATGTCCTGCGGTGTGGCCGAGTCCGGTGCAGTCGTACGCCCCGATCTTTCGGCCGCTTGTCCTTTGCTGCGTTCGATCATTCCAATCCCCCCGACGGTCGCGGCGGCGGCAACATCCAGGTTGTGCGCGCGGCACCGGCGACTGCGTTCCATTCGACGTGCAATCGCCCCGGATTGCAATAGCATCGATCAGCGGTGCGTGCGCGTTCTGGAGGGCTTTTCCCAAAAATTTCACAGGCCGGCTGACGAGTGTTACCAGATGGCCGAAATGGCGGACCGGTCGCGTTGACCCATGTCGCGAGGCGGTGCAACACTGCCGCCGCAGTACTGGGCTTGGAGGCTCGATTGGTTGTCAGGACAACGAATGCCATCGTCACGCGCGCAAGGAGGTTTGGGTGATGCCGGCGGGCTCGTGGCGGGAGCCGACAACCTTGCCTAGACTTGCTTCCCACAAGGCCTAACAGGAGAAAAGCCGATGAAGGGGCAGGCTTCGCTTATGGTCGTCCACTACGACCGCAATGATCCGCATTTCAGGGATTTCGTCACCAAGGCGGTCGAGTCGACCCGCGATCACAAAAAGGGGCAGCGCTTTTTCACGTATGTGCCGTTGCATGGGCCGCGGGATGTGGCCTACGTATGGTTCCCGCACGCATCCCATGCTGAGTTGGACCCGAAAAACCAAGTGTCGGCCTTGAGCGAGAAGCATGGCGAGGCGAAGACGGCGGCTGCGGCGCAGAAGGCGCGCGGCGGGGTCAAGGGCCTGGGTTCCGAGCTCATGCACACCATCGCCGAGGCCGGCGAGGTCAATGGACCCAAGCCGTATGTCATGGCCTACGGAATCAAGGTCGATTCCGAGAAGAGCGACACCTTCCGCGGCGCGGCGCGGCAGTTCATGGATGCCAACCGCAAGTCGAAGAACCCCGTGCGGGTGACGGTCCACCGCCCAGCCAGCGGCCAGCTCAGCACGTATCTGGTGCTGATCGGCGCCGATGACCTTGGTGAGCTCGATCCCGACGGCAAGCACAATGAGTCGCGTCTTACCGAGGCTCTGGGTGCGGAAGGGGCGGCGGAAGTCGCCGGCAAGCTCAAGGACGGTGCCGACTTCGTGTGGCGTCAGCCTCTGCGCTACGTGGCGGCTTACAGCAACCCCTAGGAACCTCTCGGTCGGCCTCAGGCCTCAAGGGCCGGCACCCGTAGGCGCCCTGCCCTCAAGGGCGATGGGTCGGCGAAGGCACCACACCATTGCGGTGACGGTGTCATCTCCGACCTTGATCACCGCCTGGAGCGTACACCGTGTGATACGGCCGGCCCGAGCCCGCGTGTTCGGCCCGGCCGCTGGCTTTTATACATAGGGAGCGGCATCGACAGTGGGGGGCGCAACGAGGCCAATGATCGGGACGGACGGATCGCCCCACAATGTGCCGGTGGCCATCATCGGCTTGTCCGCGTTGATGCCCGAGGCTGCCGACCTCGCTGGCTACTGGACCAACATTCTGCAAGGCGCGGACTGCCTGCGCGATCTGCCCGATGGGCGCTGGCCGCGCGATCTCTACCTCGATACCGACAAAACGGCACCCGACCGCGCCTACGTCGCCCGCGGCGGTTTCGTGCCGGCGGTGCCGTTCGATCCGCTGGCCTTCGGGTTGCCGCCCAAGGCACTGGCGTCCCTGGATACCAGCCAAGTGCTCGGGCTACTCCTGGCCAAGGCGGCGCTGGAGGATGCCGGCTACGGCCCGGCCGGCGGGCGCCACGCCCGTACCGGCGTGATCCTCGGTCTGGCCGGCACCACCATGAAGTCCTTGCAGGACCTGCGCGCTGCGCTCGAAGCGCCGGTGTGGGAGAACGTCCTGCGCGAGCAGGGTTTCGATGGCGGACGGGTGGCCGACATCGCCGCCGCCGTGCGTGGCCTTTACCCGGCCTGGGAGGAGAACAGCTTCCCCGGTTTTCTGGCCAATGTAGTCGCCGGCCGTATCGCCAACCGCTTCGACCTGGGCGGACCGGCCTTTGCGGTGGATGCAGCCTGTGCCAGCAGCTTGTGCGCGATCGGGCTGGCCATGGACACGCTGGCCGCCGGCCGTGCCGATCTCATGATCACCGGCGGGCTGGATACCGATAACGGGCCGACCGCCTTTCTGAGTTTTTCCAAGACACCGGCGCTGTCGCCGACCGGCGCCGTACGCGCCTTCGCCGCCGATGCCGACGGCACGATGATCTCCGAAGGTATCGGCCTGCTGGTGCTCAAGCGCCTGGCCGATGCCCAGCGCGACGGCGACCGCATCTATGCGGTGCTGCGCGGCTATGCATCGACCAGTGACGGACGTTTCAAAAGCATTTACGCCCCACGCGCCGACGGGCAGGCCCGTGCCGTGCGCGAGGCTTTGGCCGCCGCCGGGGTGGCCGGCGAGACCATCGGCCTGATCGAAGCCCACGGCACCGGTACCGAGGTGGGCGATGTGGTCGAGTTCCAGGCGCTGGCCGAAGTCTTTGGCGACAGCGCGGCGGTGAGCAGCATCGCCCTGGGCAGCGTTAAGTCGCAGATCGGCCACACCAAGGCGGCCGCGGGCGCGGCCAGTCTGATCAAGACGGCCTTGGCGCTCCATTACAAAGTCGTACCGCCGACGTTGAACGTCGGGCAGCCCAATCCGCGGCTCGATCTGGCCGACTCACCGCTGTACCTGAACACGCGCACGCGGCCGTGGCTGGCCCGCGCGGATGCGCCGCGCCGCGCTGGGGTGAGTGCTTTCGGCTTCGGTGGCGCGAACGTCCATGTCGTGCTCGAGGAGGCGCCGGCCGCGTTCGAGCCCTTGCCTCTGGCGATCGGTCCGCTGGGCATCGTTGTCGATGCCGCCGATCCCGTCGCCCTGGCGGCGCGCTGCCGCGCGCTGGCTGTGGGGCTGCAGGGCGCGGACGCAGCGGCGGTCTTCGCCGACCTTCTCGAGGCGCCCGCGCCCGCGGCCGAGCGCCCGCGTGTGGGCTTGGTGGCCGCGAACCCCGCCGAGGCCGCCGAGGCGCTGACCCAGGCGGCGGCCCGTCTGGACAACGGCGATGCGGACGCCTGGTCCCTGCCCAGCGGTGTCCACTACCGCTCGGCCGCGCTGCCCGAGATCGGGCGAGGCCGGCTGGTGGCCTTGTTTCCCGGCCAGGGGTCGCAGTACGTCGGTATGGGCGCGGCGCTGGCCGTTGCCTTCCCGCAGGTACGCGCGGCCCTCGAAGGGCTGGATGCCCGCTACGTCGCCGCCGGCTTGGCGCCGCTGTCGTCGGTCGTGTATCCGCCGCCGGTGTTCGAGGCCGGCGCCGCGGCCGACCAGGAGGCCGTGCTGCGGCAGACGGTATACGCGCAGGGCGGCGTGGGGGCGGTATCGCTGGGGTTGTTGCGGGTGCTGGAGAGCGCCGGCTTGCGCCCCGATATCGTCGCCGGCCACAGTTTTGGCGAGTTGACGGCGTTGCTGGCCGGCGGGGCGCTGGATGAAGCCACCTACCTCGACCTGGTGCTGGCCCGCGGACGGGCGCTGACCCCGCCCGCGGACCTGGCCGATGCCGGCGCGCTACTGGCGGTGAACATGGGCGCGGCGGCTATCGAGGCCGTTCTGGATGACCTGCCCGGCGTGCATCTGGCCAATGCCAACGCCCCGGGCCAGAGCGTCCTCGGCGGACCGGTCGCCGCCATCGAAGCGGCCGAGCGTCGCCTCACCGGGCTGGGTCATGCGGCTGTCCGCTTGCCGGTGGCGGCGGCGTTCCATACACCGTGTGTGGGCTACGCCCAGGCGCCTTGGCGCGAGGCCTTGGCGACGGCCGCGCTCACCGCGCCATGCCTGCCGGTGGCTTCCAACCGCAGCGGTGGTTTTCACGGCAACGACGTGCAAGGCATTCGCGAGGCCCTGGCCGGGCAACCGTTCTCCGCCGTGCGGTTTTGCCGCAACATCGAGGCGATCCACGATGCCGGTGGCCGGATGTTCGTGGAGATCGGCCCACGCGCCGTGCTCACCCGCCTGGTCGGCTCGACCCTGGCCGGTCGGCCGCACCTGGCCTTGTCGCTGGATCCCGGTCGCGGCGACGGCGAGCGCCGTCTGCGAGAGGCTGTGGTCCAGCTTCGTGTCGCTGGCTTGCCCTTGACCGAACCGCGCCCGGCGAAACGCCCGCCGCGTCCCGCACCGCTGCCCGACCATGGCGGCGTCATCTGGGTCGACGGCCAGTCCATCGGCGCCACCGAGCGCCGCCAAAATGTCGAACGGAAACTGGCCGAGCTGGCCAAGCGAGATCAACGCCACCCCGTGCTCCCGGCTACGAATCCAGCCGTACATCCGACCCCTTCAGCCGCGCGCCCACCCCGGAACCCTGAACCTACGGTCTCGCACCCAACCCGGAGTCCCGAACCTACGGTCTGGCACTCAACCGGGAATCCGGAACCTATGATCTGGCACCCAACCGGGAACCCTGCACCCGTAGGAGCCCTGCCCTCAGGGCGATTGTCACAGACGGCACCGAACCCCGAGCTTGGCACCCCTCCCGACGGTATGGCGCCGACCCCAAGCCGAATCGCGCACGGGGGTGCGCTCCTACAGGTGCCACGACATGGAACGCAGGCGTCCGTAGGCGCCCTGGCCTCAGGGCGATCGCCCGCCGAGGCGGCGAACCCGTCGATGGCCGCCGGCCCATCGCTCATCCAGCGTGCCCTGGACCTGGAAGACGCAACCCTCGCCGCCCACCGCGACTTCCTGGCCCTGCAAACCGCCCAGGCCCACCTGCTCGGCCAGATGCATGCCCACGGCGCCCACGATGCGTTGATCGAGCGTGTCTGCACCCAACAGGCCGAGGTCACCCGCCTGCATACCGACTTCCTGACCGGGCAGCGGCAGCACGCGCACAGCCTGCTGCTCGCCGGTGCGCCCACAGCGGGCCGCCCGGCGGAGACCGCACCCAGCCCGGTCGCCACACCCGAGACGCCCGCGCCCTCGACCGAGCCGGACCGGCCCCCCGACATGCTGCCCACCTTGCTGGGCATCGTCGCCGAGGCCACCGGCTATCCGGCCGAGTTCCTCGATCCAGCCATGGACATGGAAGCCGACCTCGGCATCGACTCCATCAAACGCGTCGAAATCCTGGCAGCCCTGCGCGAATCCGTCGGCGAGGCCGGCCGTCTCGCCGGCCCTCTGCCCAAAACCGCTCTGGCCAGCGCCCGCAGCCTACAAGCGCTCGCCGACGCCCTGGCCCGCCACGTCCAAGAGACGGCTATGCCGATGGAGGCCGACGACGAAATAGTCACCACTAACGACGCCGCAACTGCAAGCGCCACGACCCCTGGAAAAACACCCCCTGGGATCACCGAGT
>CBFGWV010000122.1:0-13433 GCA_965652545.1 uncultured Candidatus Competibacteraceae bacterium
GTTGGCCAAACGGCAATTCCTTTATTTTCGGCAATTTAACGCCACCCGCCCGCTCAATGAGCCGGAACCGCTCGCGCCATTTTTCGGATACCGGGATATTCGAAAGATCCGCGGTATCGGGGTCGACATGCTCTAAAACAGCACTTGGAGGACTGTATAGATTTTCACTACTCATGGGTTTCTTCCCTGTTGATTGTTCAACTCATTGAGTCTGATAGTGCCGATGAGGATTATGGTGTGCAACCCGGCCTCATCATCAGCGCACTGGCCTGGATTACCACAACCGGCTTATGGGCGATATCTCTATTTCCTCCAGTTTCGCAAAGACAATGTTCAGCTTCTTCAAAGCAAGATTATCGCTATACTTGTCGGCCAAATTCTCCAGGTCTTCAATAGATCGACTTCTATATACTGCACTTAAAGATCGAGCATTCGCCTTCTTTATGTCAGACATTTCACTCTCATCAACACTACTTTCAACCGCGCCAATATAGTAATTTCTAGTTGAGTTTTTATATCCAGAATTAAACCTAACAACCACTCCTCCATCAAACAGAATAGCCCCCTCCGTCATGTCATCATACAAAAAGAGTTCGAGTTTGTAAGTTCTTCCTCTATCTCTATTGACAAGCCTTCTTAAAAAACTTGCTAAACGCACTTTTCCGACTAGGCTCAATCCATTTGTGCGATACTCGTCACCATGAAAATATATCTTGATCTCGGCACAAATAAGCCGGTCGCTATCCGGAAAATATCTTGTCGCCGCATATAGACCATGCTCTTCGGCGTCACCAGAAAAATCGAGCCCGAGGCTGCGCAGCGTGCTTGCGTCAAATGACGAAAGATTCACTGAATTTGAATTTCTTATCCTTCCGTAGTCAATATACTCAAACAGTATCGAAAAAACGTCTTGCGTACAGAGCTCAGCACTAAGTACTGATTGGCTTCCGAGACGGCGCCTTACCGACATGGATTCCTTCCAGTTGTCTGACTTGTTTTGATGATATCTCTAACTTTAGCCATTTCTGTTGCTCGTTTTGAGTCAGGATGCGCATCAATACCTGCCTGAGCCGCCTTGCTCATTCGATCAAGATTTGCAGGTTTATCTAGATAATCCTTAACGCTTTCTTGCGCTTTATTCCATTGGCTAGCAGAGAGCTCCGATGTCGCTTTATCTGCGGGCACTAGATTCAGTCCGTCCCCTGTTGCATTTGGCACCATTCCTACATGTCCGCCCCGTGGTGGCAATCCAGGTCCATTCACATTTACATGGACGCCTCGCGCTAGTGCATCCGTGCCGGCCGTTTGGGCGCTAACGTTGTATCCTGCCAACCCCCAAGGATCAATCCACGTCAGCGGGTTATCCGCATACTGATACAGATTGACCCCACCGGCGAGGTGGATCGGGTCTTCGGTGATGAAGCGCCCGATGTCCGGATCATAGTACCGATTGAGGTTGTAGTGCAGCCCGGTCTCTTCATCGGCGTACTGGCCTTGGAAGCGTAGGCTCTGCGGGGCGGTGATGCCGCCGGGGGGTGCCTCATGTTGAAGGTCGGGGTGGTAGACCTCCTCAAGGGCGAGGTTGCCCCAGCTGCGGTGGCGGCCGCGCCAGACGATCTGGCCCTGGCTGTCGGTAAGCTCTTCGGGCGCGCCGTTGATGTGGTTGTGGAAGTAGTAGATCGTTGCCCCACCGCGTGGGTGGGGCTCAGGCGCCTCACCGAGCAGGTGGGCGGGCAGCAGCGGCGGCTGGGTCGGGGTGGTGCCCTCGCTGTCGATGCGCGCCAGCGGCTCGTGGCTGCCGGGGTGGTAGACGTAGGTGATGCAGCGCTGGCCACGCCATTCCTGGAGCAGCCGCGGGCCGTCCCAGATGAAGGTGGTGGTGCCGAAGCGGTCGCTCTTGGCGATGCGCCGTCCGAAGGCGTCGTAGCGGTAGGTGACGGTTTGTTCGAGGCCGTTGCGCCGGGTGCGCGCTTCGATGAGTTGGTGTTCGCTGTTGTAGCGAAAGCGCTGTTCGGTGTGCTGGCCGATGCGTTTGCCGGTGAGCCGGCCGTGGACGTCGTAGGTGTAACGCTTGTCTTCGAAGACGGTGAGGCGGTTGTATTCGATGCGCCCGCCGGTATTGGCGGGCGTGACGAGGTTGGCCGCCGCGTCGTAGGCGAAGACTTCGTCCAGGCTCACGCCACCGGTCTGGCCGGCATGTGATGGGGAGCTGCCGATGAGGGTTTGCGGACCGCTGCCGCGTGTGGGGCTGCTGGTGGTCTGGAGCAGCCGTCCGGTGACATCGTAGCGGTAGCGGACCTCGCCCAGCAGGTCGTCGCGCCGGGCGGTGAGTTCGCCGTTGGCATCGAAGCTGAAGTCTTTGTGGATCAACCCCTCGAGGCGAATGGGGTTGGCTTTGTCCCAGTCGCCCTGGCCGTAGCCGCACCAGTGGCCGGTCTTGCGTGAGAGGGCGTCGTAGTGGCTGGCGCTCTCGAGCCGGCCCTGGCTGCGCAGGACCTCGCGGTGCAGGGCGTCGCGTTCGATGTCGGTGACCACCTCGCCATCGAGGTTGATCTGGTGCAGGTGGCCGGCGCCGTAGTGCAGGAAGTTCAGCTGCCGCCCCTGGGGCAGGCGCAGGGCGGTGCGGTTGCCCAACAGGTCGTACTCATGCACCAGTGCATGCTTGCGGTGGCCGCCGCCCAGTGGCAGGTCGTAGTGCTCGCCGATCAGTTGCCCGGCATCGTCGTAGTCGAGGGTGATGCGGTCGATGAACGCGCCCTGTGGGTCGTCCCCGGCGTCCTGCGGATGGCTGTGACGGGTCAGTTCGGTGGGGCGGCCGGCGGGGTCGTAGACGATCCGGGTGCGGGTCTCAGGGGTGGTCTTTTCGATGAGCCGCCCCATAAGGTCGCGGGTGAGCGCGAGGCGGATTTCCTCAGGATGCTCGGCCGCCTGGCGCACGGCGATGGGCCAGCCCATGAGATCGAGGGTGTAGTCGCTGCGTACGCCATCGAGCCCGGTGCGGGCGATGAGCCGGTCGGCGGGGTCGTAGTCGAAGCGGTAGGCCTGGCGGTTTTCGTTGACGAGGTGGCTTAAGTTTCCCGCCGCATCGTAGTGGTAGTCGACGGCGCGGTCGGCCGCATCGATGCGCCGGGTGAGCTGGCCGCGGCGGTTCCAGTCGTAGAGGGTGTGGCCGCCGTTGCCATCGATGTGGCGCAGCAGTTGGCCGGCACCGTCCCAGTCCCAGTTGCGCCGGCTGCCATCGGGCAGGCGGGCTTCGCACAGGCGGCCCAGGGCATCGTGGCGGTAGGCGGTGGTATGGCCGGCCGCATCGGTGATGGCGGCGAGGTGGCCGTTGGCGTCGTAGCTGTAGCGGGTGCGCTGGCCGCTGCAGTCGGTGTGGACGATGGGCTGGCCGGCACGGTTCCACTGCCATTGGCTGTAGCCGCCGTGGGCGTCCTGGCGGGCGATGGGCTGGCCGTGGCGGTCATAGCTGATGCGGGTGCACTGCTCGGGGCGCGGGCCGGTCTGTTCGATGAGGTTGCCGCGGGGGTCATAGGTGTAGCGGGTGATGGCGCCGGCTTCGTCGGTGTCGCGCTCGGGCAGCGGGGTGCCGGGCTTCCATTGGATGCGCCGGGTGTGCCCCAGGGGGTTGGTCTGGGCGCTGAGGTTGCCGGCGGCATCGTAGGCGAAGCGCCAGCGGCCGCCGTTGGGCTGGGTACAGCCGATGAGTTGGGCGGCGTCGTTCCAGCTGAGGGTCCAGGTGGCGCCTACCGCGTCGGTGTGGGCGGTGATCTGGTAGCGGCTGTTCCAGCGCCAGCTCTGCTGGCGCCCGAGGTGGTCGACGACACGGGTTTGGCCAGCGATGAGGTCGTAGTCGGCAAACCAGTGCTGGCCGTCGTCGCTCCAGTGTTTGACCACGCGTGGGTGGTCGGCAAAGCCCTCCCACTGGTAGTGGCAGGTCAGGCCCTGGGGCAGGCTGTGGCTGGCCATGAGGCCGGTGCCGGGGCCTTCGTCGCACCAGGTGAAGCGGCGGGTGGTGTGGCCGAGGCGGTCGGTGACGGTGCTCAGGCGACCGTTGGCATCGTAGGCGTAGCGGACGAGGTCGACGGGGGCGGCCGGCGCGTCGACCTCGGGCGTGTGGCTATCGGCCGCGGCGTGCAGTGCGATGGCCGCGAGGCGGCGCGGGTGGCGGGCGTCGTAACGGCAGGTGTACAGCCGCCCGGCGCTGTCGTTGAGCCACTCCAGACGCCCGTCGTCGTCGTAACGCAGGCCGATGGCGTTGCCGTTGCGGTCTTCCAGGCGTTGTACGGCCAGGGTGTGGGGGCCGTTCACGAGTGCGGGACCGAAGTCGCGGTACACCCCGTCATCGCCCTCGATGACGAAGTGCCCCCCGGGGGTGCAGGCCAGGCGGTAGCCCTCGGCGGTGTTCCACAGGCTCTGGCCGGGTTTGAGCGCGGTGAAGGGCACCTCGCGCCCCTGCTCGTCGATGTATACGCTCGGGTGTTCGCCAACCTGGTTCACGCGCAGTTGGACGCTGACCGGGACGCTCCAGCCGCGGCCGAAGAGGCCCTCGCGGGTGTCGAGGCTGGAGTAGCGCCGCCGCCACACCAGGGGCAGACGTGCGGGCAGGGCGAAGTCGGTGTCGTCCCGCCCATCGAGCAGCTTGCCGCCGCTGGCTGCATGCACCGGGTGGCCGAAGGCGGTGGCGACGGCCGCATCGGCGGCCATGCCGATGCCCATGCTCACGCCCAGGCAGGCGAGCTTACTGGGGATGGATTTCCAGTTGCGTGTGCACAAGGCGGTGGCCACGCCGATCAGCAGGCCGGCTTTCTCCAGCCAGGCGGGCATCTCGCTGTCGATATCGCGCATCTGCACCGGCGGGCCGCCGATGACGACATTGTCCGAGCCCAGGGCGACTTTGGCATCGCAGGTGGTGCGGTCGCCGACGCGGGTCGCGGGGACGCTGTTGATGAAGACGGTCTCAGAGCCTTCGGCCACGTACTGCGGGGCGCCGTGGCGCTCGCACAGCACGGTGTTGCTGTCGCCCTCGGCGATGGCCCGCGCCGCGGGCAGGCTGTTGGTGCTGACATTGGGCGAGCCGTCGTTGATGTGCCCGCAGATCACAGGCGGGATCAGATCGTCGATGGCGCTACTGAGCGCCTCGGTGCCCGCGCCGATCAACTCACCCGCCCCGGTGACCTCCATCAACACGCTGCCGACCACCGCGGTGGCCACCACACCGGCCACACCGCCGGTAGCCACCGTGGCCCCCACCACCGCCGCGGCGGCGACAGTCACCGCCGCCCCCACCACCGCGCCAACCACAAGACCGGCACCGACTTTGCCGATCATCGCCAGCATGGAGGTGTGGGCAATAGGGTCGTTCAGACGCGCAGCCGGTTGCAGGGGCATCGTTGGAGAGTTCCGTTCAAGGCGTTGGAGGAGGCGGACGATTTCAAGTGTGAAGACGCCGGGCATCAGCCCGGCGTGAAGCTCTCCAAAATGGCGATCCAGGCGTCTCTCAACGGCTGGTCGATCGGCACGAGGCTGTTGAGCGTGAAGATGATCATCTGCCTGTCGGGGCGCTCCATCACGGCCTGAGACTGGTACACGGTCTGCCCCGACTGCTTGAAGCGGGACTCCAGCACGATGGTCGGGTGCTGGCCGGCACCCAGCTCGACCCGCTTGCGCGAGAGTTGCTTGAAGTCCTGCGTTTGACGCTCCAGGGCGTTGAGTTGGCGCGTGACGCTGCCCTCGGCATCCTCCCCGGGCTCACACTCATCACGGGTAATGACGACGCTCAACGGGGAGCCGTCAGGACCTGTCACCGTAATGATGTTGATGCTCCGATCAGCGATCGCGTCGACAGCCAGTACACCTTCGTTCATGCGGTAAGGCATTAGGGAATATCCTTGAGCAGCAGATCGGTCACCGATTCCATATCGACATCTTCGGCGAACGGCGTAATAGGCAAGGTGGGACCATCAGGATTGAGACTGATGAGCGACGGGCCGACGACATCGATCGTGCCATCGGCATTCATCGTTATAACGCTATCCCCGACCTCGAAGATGATCTGCTTGGCCGCCTGCAAACGCATGGTGCCCCGATCAGCGGAAATCGTTATATCGCCAAAGGTGGAGGACACCCGGATATTTTTGCTGACCACTTCGTTGTGGTTTTCACCGACGGTTTCTTTACGGTCCTTACCGATTACGGTCGTCTCGTTCTGCTTGATGACGGTGGTGCGGTTTGCACCGACGGAGTGGGATTCGTTATTCTCCACCGTCGTCCGCAAATCGCGTTCAGCGTGGACCCATACCTCTTCGCCGCCCTTCTTGTCCTCGAAGCGAATAGCATTGGCGTTGTCGTATGAACCGCCAGTGCTCGAGCGCGTAAGCACCCCGGACTGCGTTTTGTTGGCGGGCAAATCCCAAGGCGGCATTTGCTCGGCATTGTATACGCGGCCGATAATTATGGGCCTATCAGGGTCCCCATGCTCAAAATCGACAATAACCTCTTGCGTGACTCTGGGAATATAGATGCCGCCGTAATTGGAGCCGGCCCATGGATAGGCGACACGGATCCAGCAGGAGTCTGTCCCGTCGCGTTTGCCGTAACGGTCCCAGAAGAACTTTACCTTGACCCGGCCGAATTCGTCGGTGTGGATCTCCGACCCCTCAGGGCCTGTGACCACGGCAGTCTCCGGGCCATAGGTGCGCGGCTTGGGCGTACGCTGGGGCGGGCGGAACTGGCGATCCGCGGGGATGGCCTCGATGGTGGTATTGAACGTGGCCGATTGCGAACCGCCGCTGCCCTCGTAGCTGTTGTTGGTCAGCGCGTACACCGCGCGGACAATGAGCAGCTCACGGTTCTGATCCTCGCGGGGGTGATTGAACAACTCGATTCGCCGTCCCACAGCAGCCCCGCGAACACGACCCTCGAGCGTCAGCCGCTCCTGGTTGGCCTGCATCGCCTCAAGCCGGGCCTGGGCATAGGACTCTCCATCCTTGGGTTCGATGTAGTCCCCTGGATAATCGAAGACTTCGTAGTGGTCGAATAAATGTCCACGCGGGTCGGCGAACTCACTGGTCAAATCGGCCGATGGGCGTTTGAAGTCGTAGTCGGTGTGGATGTAGCGACCCGGCTCGACTTCGCGCTCCATCTGCCAGCCGCTGAAATGGTCCTCGTCGGGGTAGACGCTGTCGGGCGGATAATACGGGCTGCGTTCATAGCCGGGAAAGGGCTCGTGGACGGAGAAGTGGTCCCCCAGCACCAGGTTGTGACTGTCGGCACTGTGCTCAAACCAATAATAGATACCTTCATGCTCCAGAAGCCGGCTAATGAAATTCATGTCGGATTCACGATACTGCGTGAGGTACTCCCACGTTTTGTATTTGTTCTTCAGCCGCCATTCATAGCGTATACCATTGAGACCGAGTACTTCGTCGACGATCTCCTGGACGGTACGGTTTTGCCATATGCGGTAATTGGCTCGCCGCGAAGCATGCCAAAGTTTTGGCGCAAGGATGGCCTGGTAACGCCAATGTTCGCCCTGACGGCCGGTTGCGAAGAAACGCACCATTTGCCCGTGAAGGAAGCGCTCGCCGTAATTCTGGGCCTCGATACGCAAGGCGCAGGCTTCACCGATCATGGCCTGGCAATCTAGGTTCGGGTCCTCTGATTTGAACCCGACACGGAACTCGAACAATGACGACAGCGCTTCGGTTCCCTGAAAATCGACCGGCCATAAGGCCTCACCCAACGGCGTCGTGGCCGTCAACGCACGGTTCATTCGAGAGTCTCCCTGTATACGGGTGATAGTGAGGCGCAGGCACAGGCGGCGACAAAGGCCACAGCGGCACGGTTTCGTGCTCGCGGATCATGATATTCCGAGGTATTTCGGCACCTGGCCGAATGGCTGGAACCATGCTGGGCAATGAACATGTCGAACATCCCGATTGTTCTTCAGCGCTTGCTGATAGTCCTTTAGTTCCAGTACGTATTGGGCGAAATTCCATTCGGCAGCGAATGGAAAGAAGCTTTGCGATTGCCGGAGCGAACTATGTTGTATTCGAACCAGGGTGTCAACTCGCCGGCCCCAGGACACCGTGAGCAGGCGCGACATATAACAGTTTTCTAATTCAGTTTTCGCTTATATTTATCCCAATTACCTACGCCACAGTACGGTCACGCACGACGCACCGAGTCTGATGATCCTCGCGGGCGCAGTGCGTCTGACTGGCGCGGCGATAGCGAATAGATCCGCGCCATGCTCATGGCCGGCTTTCAGCTGGCGGCCGAGTACAACTTAAGCGATCCCAGGATGGTCACGCCGACAGGCTCCTACGGCAAGGAGGCGGACGTGCCGGTCTCGGCCGGCTGCCAGCCGTGCCGGGCGAAGAACCGGTCCAGTTCGCGTTGTTGCGGTGCCTGCCCTGTGAAGATTTCGACGTAGTCGGGGATGCGTTCCATGCGGGCCGAGATGTCCTCTTCGGTGCGCATGGAGATGTAGCCGATCTGTGTGAGGTAGATGGTCCTCGCCCTGACGTCCGCCGCCAACGCGGCGTAGCCGAAGCGCAGAAACATGTCCTTCAAGGCTTGAAGGCGTGCATGGTCGGCGGCGTGGATGTCTGCCGCCACGCTGGCGGACTGCAAGGCCCAGCTTCGCACCGCGTATTCGAACTGAGCGTCGAAGAGTGCCGGATCGAGCCAGCAGTCGAAGACGTTCAAGATGGCCTCGGCGACACTGTCGGCATACGCACCGGCCTGCTTCACGAGGTTGCCGGTGTTTTTGCTGCGCCAGCGCTCGATGAGCTTGGCAAGCAGTTCGTCCCTATCCTTGAAGAACCAGTAAAAGCTGGTGCGCGACAGGTTGAGCTTTTTTGCCAGCGGCAGAATGCGAACGGCATCGACGCCTGACAGCAGCAGGTCCTCATAGGCCGCTTGCAGCCATACATCGGCCGACCCGCGCCAACCCGATTCCACCGTCGCCCGCTCGTTCATGGCCGGATGCTAGCAACGGGTTGGTCTCCGGCGCAACAGGAATGTACACATGTGAACTGATAAATTGACACTGGTGAACAGTTCTTTCTACAGTATCGGTACTCAGACCATCCGCAGGGCTTTCCCATGTCGCGCGATCCCCTCCTCCAGCCTTATCAGCTCAAGCATCTGACCTTGAAGAACCGGATCATGACCACGGCGCACGAGCCGGCATATCCGGAGGACGGCATGCCCAAGGAGCGCTACCGCGCCTACCACGTCGAGCGTGCCAAGGCGGGTATCGCGATGACAATGACGGCTGGCTCCGCAGCGGTATCGCGCGACAGCCCGCCGGTGTTCAACAACCTCCTCGTCTACAAGGACGAGGTGGTGCCTTGGATGCGCGACCTGGCCGATGCCTGCCACGAGCACGGCACGGCGGTGATGATTCAGCTCACCCACCTGGGGCGGCGGACACGCTGGGACAAGGCATTCTGGCTTCCGGCGGTATCGCCTTCGCACAACCGCGAGGCTGCCCATCGCGCCTTCCCGAAGAAGGCTGAGGACTGGGACATCGAGCGCATCATCCAGGACTACGCCGATGCCGCCGAGCGCATGCAAGCGGCCGGCCTCGACGGTATCGAGCTGCAAGCCTATGGCCATTTGATGGACCAGTTCTGGTCACCGTTGACCAACACGCTCGATGAGCCGTATGGCGGCACGCTGGACAACCGACTGCGCTTTACCTTCGATGTGCTGCGGGCGATCCGCAAGCGGGTGGGTGCCGAATTCATCGTCGGTATGCGCTACACCGCGGATGAAGACCTGGTTGGCGGGCTGACCAAGCAGGATGGCCTGGCCATTTCGCACAAGCTCAAGGACAGCGGCCTGGTCGACTTTCTCAATGTCATCCGCGGGCACATCGACACCGATGCGGGCCTGACGGATGTGATCCCGATCCAGGGCATGGCCAACTCGCCGCACCTGGATTTCGCCGGCGAGATCCGCGCGGCGACGAACTTCCCGACCTTCCATGCGGCCAAGATCCCCGATGTGGCCACGGCCCGCCATGCTATCGCCTCGGGCAAGATCGACATGGTCGGCATGACCCGCGCACACATGACCGACCCGCACATCGTGCGCAAGATCATCGAGGGGCGCGAGGATGACATCCGGCCCTGCGTCGGCGCCAACTATTGCTTGGACCGGATCTACCAGGGCGGGTCGGCGTATTGCATTCACAACGCGGCCACCGGGCGCGAGCTGACCATGCCGCACGAGGTGCCACCGGCGGCGGTCAAGCGCAAGGTCGTCATCGTCGGTGCCGGCCCGGCCGGCCTGGAGGCCGCCCGCGTGGCCGCCGAGCGCGGGCACGATGTGGTGGTGTTCGAGGCGGCCAACGACCCCGGCGGCCAGGTGCGCCTCACCGCGCAGAGCCCGCGCCGACAGGAGATGATCAGCATCATCGACTGGCGCATGACACAGTGCACGAGCCGGGGTGTGCGCTTCCACTTCAACACCTGGGCCGAAGCCGACACCGTCCTGGCTGAATCCCCGGACGTCGTGATCATCGCCACCGGTGGCCTGGCGCATACCGATGTGCTGTCTGCCGGCAACGAGTTGGTGGTCTCCAGTTGGGACATCATCGCCGGCGACGTGGCGCCGGGGTCCAACGTCATCCTGTTCGACGACGCCGGTGACCATGCCGCCTTGCAGGCGGCCGAACGCATCGCCGAAACCGGCGCCAGGCTGGAGGTCATGACACCGGACCGGTCGTTCGCACCGGAGGTAATGGCAATGAACCTCGTCCCCTACATGCGCGCCCTGCAGAAGCTGGACGTCACGTTCACCGTCACCTACCGGATGGAGTCGGTACACCGCGACGGTACGGACCTGGTTGCGGTCATCGGCAGCGACTACGGCGGTGTGCGAAAAGAGCGGCGGGTCGACCAAGTCGTCATCAACCACGGCACGATCCCCCTGGACGAGCTGTATTTCGAGCTCAAACCGTTGTCGTCCAACCAGGGCGCGGTGGACTACGACGCGCTCATTGCGGGGCAGCCGCAGACCGCCTCCGGTGACGGCGACGGGCGGTTCCAGCTCTTTCGGATCGGCGATGCGGTATCGGCGCGAAACACCCACGCGGCGATCTTCGATGCGCTGAGGCTGATGAAGGATATCTGACCCCCGGGTGAGGAATCACTTAGCCCAGTTGGCACCGACGATATATCGGTCACGACACGTCGACAGCAGAGCATTGAGCACCGATCAGCAAAGGACTGGAGGCTCAGGCAACGACATGCTCGGCTTCCGTCAAGGGTATGGTCGTCGGCGCGTCGGCCGGCGACCGCCCCTCCTCCATCCGCTTGAGCAGCTGGTAATCGGCGGTGGCCAGCGGAATGCGCTTGCCGTCGCGCTCGATAATGACTTTGCGCGCATGCGCCCAGGCCACGAGTGAGACGGCGTTGTCGTCGGGCAGGCGGCCGGTGAGTGCGACTTCGGCCTGCTGATGATCGATGCGCTCGACGATGGGGCCGCTGTTGAGGCCTCGCGTATCACGCAACTCGAAGGCATCACCACGCGGGGCGACATGCAGCACCGGGCGCGCGGTGCGCGGCCCCTGCCAGGCCCTGACCCACTGGCCGAGCTCCTCTTGTATGGCCGGTATGACGTCGTTGTACTGCAGGGACGCACTGGCAAAATCGCAATCGAAAAAGTACGCGACCTTGTCCGCCGGGGCATCGGCCGGCAGCACATCGCGATAGGCCTGAAACGGCCGCATGGCCGAAATGCCGAAATGCTCCGGCCGGTCGAAATACGGGGAGAAGCGGCTGATCACCACCGGTCGCGCCGTGATCGACGAGGGCGGAAGGTGCCTGAGCAACGGCAACAGCTCCAGGGTATCGAGGTAGTACGCCAGCTCATCGCCCGGGAAGCCGTACAGCACATGCCAGCGGACGGTCATGTCGAACACCCGCGCATAGCGCAAGGTGGCGATGCTGTGCGCGACCGATGAGCCCTTCTTCATCAGTGCCAGCAGACCGCTGGACAACGCCTCTATACCCGGCTGTACGTCATTGACCCCGGCCTCGGCCAATACACGCACCTGATCGAGCGTAAGGTTCGATTTGAGCTCGTAGAACAGGTTCAGCGCCGGCAACTCGTCCCGTATGCGCGGCAGCAATGCGCGGAAATACTGATGCGGCATGATGTTATCGGTCATGGCCAGACGCTGGCCCGGATACTGCGCCGTGATGTCCCACAGTTCTTCGAGCACGCGGTCGGGCGACTTTTGCCGAAACCCCATGCCCTCGCCATTGAGGCCGCAGAAGGTGCAATGGCTTTTCTGGCCCCACCAACAACCGCGGCTGGACTCGTAGGGCAGGCAGCACTGCTGGTTGCGAAGCGTCGGGCTGTCGGGAATGAAAGCCTGGAACTGCTGAAAATACTCCGCAAAATCCGGTGTCGGCAGGGCGTCCAGATCCTGGCACGGCGAGCCCTGGACGATTGGCTGCTGCGGCAGGCGGCCCTCGGCATGCTCGCGCAGAAAAGCGACGAAGCTCGCCTCGCTCTCGCCGGAGAAGACAAAGTTCACAAAAGGCGCGATGGCTTGCACGCCCTCGGCCATCTCGCCCTCGCAGTTGGCGCCGCCGACGATGCGCACGGTGTCCGGCCGCTCACGCGCCAGGGCGCGCAGCAACGCCAGGCCGGGCGCGGTTTGCTCGAACATCGACGTGGTCCCGACGATGGCCGGGCAGGCCTGCGCCAGCATCGGTGCGCCGGTGGCCAGCCAACGGCCGGCCTGCTCCTCCACCTCCAGCAACTGCCGCAGGCTTCCGCGCACCGACTCACGGGCCTGACCGGTCACCCGCAGGTAGTCGTCCACCACATTGGCCGCGCCATCATGGCCCAACGGCGGCGTTCCGAAGGCAAAGCGCGTGAACAACCGCTCCCCCAGCAGCCAGCCCTGCGGCATGCCCAGCAAGGACTTGTACGGCTGCTCGCCGATCCACTGGGCGAACCAGATGTTGGCGTAGAACACGCTCACGCGGAACCCGGCCGCGCGCGCGCAGGCCTGGAGCACGTGTACGCCCAGGCAGGGCCGGTCCAGCGGACCGAACGGGGGGACGATCAACAGCACATCGCAAGGCGCAATCAGCGAATCGATGCTTTTCATACGGTCCATGTGCACGCCTCCCTCGCCTGTCGCGGCCCGAACCGGCTCAGGCCATCACCACCCTCATCATCCCGCAGCGGTGGGTGTGGTGATATTCACCGAAATGCTAGAACGGCAGCGCAAACGGGCTAAGCCTTACGCTATACGAGAGACGACGAAGCCGCCGCGGCCCTGGCATAGGCGGACGACCTGCGGTTATACGCCCTATCCTCACAGGTACATTGAGAGGGGAACTATCATGCCGACTATCACACGCTGTCTCGGCGCCGCCATCGTCACCGGCTTGCTGGCG
>CBFGWV010000123.1:0-13387 GCA_965652545.1 uncultured Candidatus Competibacteraceae bacterium
CGTCGCCAGCACGGACACCGCCGTCGAGCGTACAAGGATGTATTCACAGCGCGTCAGCGGGGAGCCCCCGGCACTCAGCAGGCGGGTTCCCGGCACCGACCTCGGCCCGTCGTCGCCACGGATGCTACCCCCGCGGCCGCCCTAGCCAGGGCCATCGCGGCAGGCGCAGCCGCAGCCGCGCCTCGCGGTGGGCGATGTACAGGCCGCTGGCGATCACCACCGCCAACCCCGTCCAGACATGACTGGCAGGCACCTCGCCCCACACCGCGAAGCCCAGCACACTGGTCCAGACAATGGCCACATAATCGAACGGTGCAATCACCGCCGCATCCGCAAACCGGAACGCCATCGTCACCGCAATCTGCGCCAAGCCCCCGATCACCCCCAGTGCCACCAGCACCAGCCAACCGGTCACATCCGGCGCGACCCAGACGAACGGCAGACCACAGCCGGTAATGAGCACCGATGCCGCGAGGTAATAGAAGACGATCGCCCCCGGCGACTCCGTACGGTTCATCCGCCGCACGAAAATCATCACCAGCGCATACAACACCGTCGCGACGACAGCCACCACCACCGTCAAATCGACCGTCTCCGCCCCTGGCCGAACAATCCACAGCACACCAGCGAAGCCCACCACCACAGCCGCCCAGCGGCGCGGACCGACATACTCGCCCAACAACGGCACCGACAAAGCCGTAACAAACAACGGCGCTGCAAAGCTGATCGCAATCACCGTCGCAAATGGCAGATTGGCCAGCGCATAGAAGAAACACCCGGCCGAGGTCAACCCCACCAATGCACGCCACAAGTGATCCAACGGACGGTGTGTCCGCAACGCGTCGATCGCACCCACACGCCACAGAAGAACCAGCACCGGCAACATTGCAAAGAGATTGCGGAAGAACAGCAACTGGATCGTCGGGTAGTCCGGCCCCAACCACTTGACCAGAGCGTTCATCACCGAGAACAACGCAGTCGCCAGGATCATGAACCCGATGCCGCGCCCCGGCGACACCGGTCGCGCATCCGTGCCCGCGGTGCTCAATAGTTGCACTGGAAGTAGACGATATCGTCCTGATTGCGGGCAAACCCCCGCCCCAGGCTGATCGACCCGGACTTGCGCAAATGCAGCTCGTCGCGGTGCAGCCAGATTTCGTCATCCTGACCCAGCTTGATGTAGGTGCCGTTGGTGGAGCGGTCGGTCACCACGAAATGCCGCCGCTTGAATTCGATCGTCGCGTGGATGCGGCTGACCCACTCCTGCTCCACCGTAATGCCGTTGCCGGCCTCCCGTCCCAGGGTAAACGGCTCGGACTTGTCATCCAGCTCGATGACCCGGCCGCGGTAGCACAACGTGACGACCGCCGCGGCCTCCTCATCGGCCGATGCGGCCTGCGTGCGGTGTACGGCGGTGAGGTCGGCGGTATCCTCTTGCCAGATCACCTCCGCGATATCCATGGGGAGCAGCTTTCCCGGCACCCGCGTCCGCCCCAGGCTGCGCAAACGCCATTCGCCCGATGAGGCGAGTGCCGCCAGTGTCGAAGCCGTGCCCACGATTTGTTCACGCTTGGCCAAGGCCACCATGCGTGCGGCTGTATTCACCACATCGCCGAACACATCGTTCGGCTCGATCAGTGCAGTGCCGTGATGCAGGCCGATGCGGATGGCCAGATTCTCTTTGTGGAAGCCCGGATCGGCCGCCAGCCGGCGATGCATGCGACAAGCCGCCGTGACACCCGCGCGCGCATCTGGAAACGTGCACATGATCTCATCACCGATGGTTTTCACTACACGGCCCCCCTGGCCGTTGCAGATGTCGATCAACGCCGCCAATACCGAGGCGATCAGTTGCCGCGCGGTCACATCGCCGCGCTGCTCGAACAGGCGGGTGCTTCCGCTGATATCGGCAAACAGGATGGTGAGGTCTTGCGACTCGGTCATGGACGGACGCTGGCGGCGATGCCGGACGGCCTGCTTACGGTAGCGTAAACCTCGCAGGTTGCCGAGCCTGCAAGCGACACCCGCTCAAGTCCGACAGCCTCTCAGGAGTTGTCTCCGGGCTCGCGAAAATACGGATGACCTGACAGATACCGCGCGTCGGGATCGGCGTCCGCCCCGGACAGCAAATGCCGCTTGACGCCCGGTTGCGCCAGACAGTCCGGACATGTCGTGTATTTTACCGGAAGCCCCTCAAGGCACACCCCGTCGATGTCTGGCGAGGTCCAGCAGCCCTGGAAGATCTCGATGCTGCCGCAACGCTCACAGGCGAAGAAGACCGGGTCCATCATCGGGAAAAGTGAATCATCGAAAGCGTGGGATGCCATGGTCGGCCTCCGAAAGGAGCTGGTACGCGCATTATGCAAAGCATGGCTACAAAGCCGTGCCGCATCTGTGAAGGATTGTTGCAGCGGACGGACGGTACCGTATCGTCCCGTGGCCGCACCTTTGACGCACAGTCTCCAGCACACGCGTTACCCTGCGGTGTCAGTCGCCGCAGGCCTGCCTTATCGACCGATGACCCGCCGCATGCTCTGACGCGGCGTCACAAACCCCGACAAGGGCAACAGATCGCAGGTCAGCGATATCGAGCAGTTGGGGCACAGCGTGTACGCCAGTTCAAAACCGTCGGTGCCGATGTCACCCACATCCGGCGAGGTCCACCATCCGGCGGAGATTTCAATGCTGCCGCAGCGGCAGCAGGCTTGATACGTGTGGGCCGTCCTGCGGCCCGGGTGTCCATTGAGCGCTTGGCTTGCCATTGCGCACCTCCAAATAGCGTCCTGTTCGTCCTTGATGACCAGCATGAGCCGCCTGTGCTGGCACGTCTGTGAAGGATTGTTGCAGGTGCGTGGATGACACAATTGCTGACGTTTGCCGTGCCGCGGGAACCTCCGCGACGACCGGATACTCCATGACTTGCAACTGATGAGGGGGATTGATGGATTCACTGACACAGCTCGCCCTTGGGGCGGCGGTCGGCGGTGCCGTAATGGGCCGACGCCATGGCGCGAAGGCGTTCGCCTGGGGCGCGGTGATCGGCACGTTGCCGGATCTCGACTCGTTCGTCGACTACGGCTCGCCGGTGGCGGACTTTACCTACCACCGCGGTTACAGCCATGCATTGCTGGTGCAGACGCTGGCCGCGCCGCTTCTGGCCTGGCTGATCAATCGCCTGCACCGGGGCGACGCGCGCGAGTATCGCGGCTGGCTGCTGGCCACTTGGCTTGCGCTGGTCACCCATGCCCTGCTCGATGCATTTACGGTGTACGGAACCCAGCTCGCCCTGCCGTTGAGCGACTATCCCTACGGTATCGGCAGCATATTCATCATCGACCCCTTGTACACGCTACCGCTGCTGCTGGGTGTGCTTGGCGCCATATTGTTGCGGCGACGGTGGGGGGAGATGACGGCGCTGCGCTGGAATACCATCGGCTTGATCGTCAGCAGCGGCTATCTGGCCTGGACCCTGGCCGCACAGCAATGGGTTCTGAAGCAGGCTCACGAGGCGTTGGCTGAGGCCGGCATCACCAGCGAGCACGTCCTGGTGACACCGACACCGTTCAACTCGCTGCTCTGGCGTATCGTCGCCGTCACCGACGATGTGTATTACGAGGGTTTCCAGCGTGTGGGCGCAGCCGACCCGCCCCAGTTGCATGCTTATCGGCGCGAGCCTGCCTTGCTCGCCGACATCGATGACGCCTGGGCCGTGCGCCGCCTGCAATACTTCACCAAAGGCTTCTATGGCGTCGAAAGGCACGGGGAGGCCACGGTCATCACCGACTTGCGCATGGGCGTCCAACCGTACTTCAGCTTTGCCTTCGAAGTCGGCCACATCAACGGCAACGGCGGTGTGTCGGTCACCGAGCCCGCGCGCCAAATACGCATCGAGCGGCCGCCGCTGGGCGAAGTGTTCGACGACCTGATCGCCTGCGGTACGGGCGCGGCCAGCATGCATATACAGTGCTGAGACGGACACAGGCGAAGCCCCGCATCGGAACCTGCCCGGCTGTACAGCGTCAAGTTCAAGACGTGAAGCCAAGCCCAGGAGCACGTCATGCCGGTTGCGGCGGCATCATCCCGGTGGAAGTGAACATTCCCGGCTGACCGCTATTATTGCAGCGAGCGCAGCAACGCCAGTCCGTCCTCCCACATACCGAGCTTGCTGTTTCCATTGATGTGGCCGGCAGTGCCGACGTTCACGAAGCGGCTTCCCCAAGCCTCGGCATAGCCGCGCGCATATTTCTGCTTGCCGAAGGGGTCATCCTCGCTCGACACCACGATGCTGGGGAACGGCAGCCGCTGCGCAGGCGGGTGCCGGAAGCCCGATGCCTCACTCGGGAAGTTGGGCCCAAGCGGATCGGGAATGGATACGAACATCGCAGCGCGCACGGCACCCGGTTCGGCCTGCATCGCCCATTCGGCAAGCGGCAGGCAACCGAGGCTGTGGGCAACGATCACGGGCGGCTCATCGACCGTGCACACAGTACGTTCGATGGCCGCTACCCAATCCGAGCAAACCGGCCGATCCCAGTTCGGCGCCTGTATGCGCCGAAACGCAGGATACGCTCGCTCCCAATGACTCTGCCAGTGGTCCGGCCCCGAATTGTTAATACCCGGCATGAGCAAGACCATCATGTTTTTCTCCCCGTTTTGCTGTCTTCGATGAAGAAAGTCTAACGGGCCAGCCATACCAGCACATATCGGGTTACATTGGTTTTCATCGTATGATGCAGCGAAATCAGCGAAATTTTGCACGCATAACTTATGAAACAAAAGTTCGAGGCCGACCGCATTGATTGGCGCATTCTTGAGCTCCTGCAGCGCAACGCCCGCATGACCAATACCGAGATCGGGAAGATCGTTGGGCTGTCTCAGCCGGCTGTTACCGCGCGCATCCGTGCTCTGGAAGAAACCGGAGTGATCGAAGGTTACTCGGCGCGCATCAATCCCCGGGCCCTCGGCCAGGAAATCACGGCCGTCATCCGCCTGCGTACCAGCCACGCAAAGATCAGCGCATGTCTCAAGGCATTCGAATCCACGCCCGAAATCCTGGAAGCGCACCGGATCACCGGCGAGGACTGTTTCATCGTGAAGGCAACCTTCGCTGAGATGCCACGCTTGGAAGCCACCATAGACGCGCTCGCACGCTTCGGCTCCGTCACGACCTCATTGGTGCTCGCAACTTACCCACCAAAGCCGTTGGCAAACCCGGCATAAGGGCCCGCCGGGCAGCGCTCTATAGACGTCGATCCTGGACGTAACGGAATTCCTGCGTCGCCCCTGCGTAACCCCAAACGTCCGCACAGACGTCCTGAATGACGACACAACTCGCCGACAGCAGCGGACCCGGCAGGGATTCCGCTGCCTGCCAGACACGCGCAACGAAATCGGCCTCTTCCGTCTTGGTATTGGTGCCTTCGGTTACCCCGCCAGCATGCATATACAGTGCTGAGACGGACACAGGCGCAGCCCCGCATCGGAACCTGCCCGGCTGTACAGCGTCAAGTTCAAGACGTGAAGCCAAGCCCAGGAGCACGTCATGCCAAGGACAGCCGGAGTACCGCTCATTCTCATGCTCAGTCTCAACCTGTCCGGCTGCGAGCGGGCGCAACTGCCCTTGAGCGCCGGCGTCGGCACGGACCCCGTTCTGCCGCCTCCCGATAGCGGAATCCTGCCGACCATCGACATCGCACCCGCAGTCGGCTGGACGGACGGCGCCACACCCGAGGCTGCCGAAGGCTTTGCCGTCACGGAATACGCCAGCGACCTGGACCACCCACGCTGGCTGTACGTCCTGCCCAACGGGGACGTGCTCGTGGCGGAGAGCAACGCCCCGCCCAAGCCGGAGGACGACCAGGGCATCAAGGGCTGGGTGATGGAAAAGGTCATGGCACGCGCCGGGGCCGGCGTCCCGAGCGCCAACCGCATCACCTTGCTGCGCGATGCCGACGGTGACGGCCGCGTGGACGTGCGCACGAGCTTTCTCGAAGGGCTGCACTCGCCATTCGGCATGGCATTGGTCGATGACCAACTGTACGTCGCCAACACAGATGCAATCGTTCGTTTCCCCTATGAGGACGGTCAGACGACCATCACCGCCGCCGGCGAGACGCTCACCGATCTTCCCGCCGGCCCCATCAACCATCACTGGACGAAGAACGTCATCGCCAACGATGACGGATCGAAGCTCTATGTGACGGTGGGGTCGAACAGCAATGTCGCCGAGAACGGCATGGAGGCTGAAACCGACCGGGCCGCAATCCTGGAGGTCGATACCGCCTCGGGCGACGCGCGGGTGTTCGCCTCGGGGCTGCGCAATCCCAACGGGATGGACTGGCAGCCGCACAGCGGGGTGCTTTGGACGGTGGTCAACGAACGCGACGGATTGGGCAGCGACCTGGTGCCGGACTATCTCACCGCGGTCGAGGATGGGGCCTTCTATGGCTGGCCCTACAGCTACTACGGCGGGCACGTCGATGAGCGCGTCGAGCCGCCGCGCCCCGATTTGGTGGATCAGGCCCGTGCACCCGACTACGCGCTCGGCGCCCACGTGGCGGCACTGGGGCTGGTGTTCTACGACGGCGACCTGTTGCCCGATGCGTATGACGGCGGTGCGTTCATCGGCCAGCACGGCTCGTGGAATCGCCGGCCGCCCAGCGGTTACAACGTGGTGTTCGTTCCCTTCCAGGACGGGCGGCCGACAGCGCAGCCGCAAACTATACTGACCGGTTTTCTTGACGCCGATGGTGATGCCCGGGGCCGCCCGGTCGGGGTGGCAGTCGACAGCCAAGGCGCCCTGCTGGTCGCCGATGATGTCGGCAATGCAGTCTGGCGCGTCACACCCACCGGGTCGTAGTGCGGCTCACTACTCAGCTACCCCAGGGCCCGCCGATAACCGGCCTCCAGCCGTTCGAGGTGGCGGGCAGGCGAGAAATGCTCGACGCGGGCAAGCCCCTTGCGCACCAGCTCTGCGCGCCATACATCGTCCTCGGCGAGACGATCCATGGCGGCAGCCAGTTCGCCGATATCGCGCGGGTTCACCAGATGAGCCGCATCGCCGGTGACCTCCGGCAGCGAGGTGGTATTGGAGGTGATGACCGGCACCCCCATTTGCATGGCCTCCAGCACCGGCAGCCCAAAACCTTCGTACAACGAGGGGAACACCAAGGCTCGCGCGCCCTTGAGCAACATCATGAGCTGCGGGTAGGGCAGATAATCGATGCGGCGCAGTCGACGCGCGCTGCGACGATCGGCGAGCATCGCGGCAATGCGCCGGCTCTCGTCGCCGTGCAACCAGCCGTTCTTACCCACCAGCACCAGGGGAAGCTCAGACCGTGTCATGGCGTGGGCATCGAGCAGGCGCATGACGTTTTTCTTCGGCTCAATGGCACCATGGAACAAAAAATAGCCGCCCTCCTGGAGGTTGAAATTCGCCTTGAGGAAACGTGCGGTCTGCCCGTCATCGGGCTGGCGCAGGGCCGCCGGTATGTTCACCGCCTGGTAGGTGACGTGAACCCTCTCTTCGGGCAGGTCGAACAGCGATAGCAAGTCCCGCTTGCTGTGTTCGGACACCACGAATATCTGGTCGGCCGGCTTCAAGGCCGTTTCCATGAGGCGACGGTAATGCCGCAGATTGATCTCCGTACTGTATGGCAGGGTCAGCGGAATGGCGTCGTGCGCGGTGACCACATTGGCCACACCTGCCATGCGTACCGGCAGCGGCGAGGTCTGATGAAACACCTGCACACCGGGCAGGCGCTTGACGAGCAGCGGGACCGGCAGGACGGACGAATATGCCTGCGCGGCGCGATAGACCGACGGAATATTGAACAGCGCTGCCGCGCGGGGAAACCGCCCGGGTACGGCATGGCCGACGCTGTCGGCCGAATGCGGTATGCGCCGTGCGGACAGTGGCCGGCGCAGCACATGATGCCCGAGGTACAAGGCCACCCACGGCCCCCAGCATTGCCAGTCCGAGGCCGACGATTCACCTCGTGTGGACAGCGATTGCACGAAACGCGGCCAGAGTAGGTCCGGTGCCATGCCAAGGCCGTTCAAGCCGTACAGAATACTGAGTTCATTGCCGGAGGCCGCAAGTGTCCCGGCCAGTTCATGGGCGTAGGTGGACAACCCGGTGCCCTGCCTCAGGCCCAGTGCAAAACCATCGATTGCGATATTCACGCCTTACCCACATCAACGATCATTTGTGCTGTGGTACCCCCCCTCGGGATTCACGAACTGTAGCAGGCGCTGGCGATCCGGCGTCAAGGGCGCCACGACCTTGCGCAGTTCATCGACGAACCCCGCGGGGTCGGCGTGGATCGCCTCGAGCTGAAACACGTGAACGCCAGCATGCAGTGTGGCCTGGAACGCCCTTACGCGCTCGGTATGATTGACCGCGACCCGCAGCAGGTGCTCGCCTTGCTCGCTCCAGTCGCGCCCGTCATGGCGGGCTGAGGATCTGGCGATGCGCTCGGGGTCGCGATAGACGAACAGAAAGCAAGGATTGATCAGCAGGTGCCGGACTCGCTCGATGTAGTACACGTTGTTCGGTACTTTCCAGCCCCAATAGCGGTGCTGACGATTGCGGGCTGCAATCACCGGCGTCAGGCGTGCCAGCGCGTCGCCGGCCTCCTTGGGCGGGATCTTGAACTGTGGGTCCTCGTACTGCGTGGTGCGGTACTCGCCCATGTACACCCCGGCTGCACTGAGCGCGCCGGCGATGAGGCTGGTACCACCGCGCGGGCAACCGAGAACGACGAACGTGCGCCGCGTGCGGATACGGCGCCACCCGAATAGCTCGAACATCATCTCCCCGTGTTGTCGGACAATCGTGCCAGCCGCTGCGAAAAAGTGTCCAGCCAATGCCCGTAGCGGCTGTTGATGTAGTCGAGCACCCGGTAGTCCAGCGCATTGTGCGCCATGAAGCGGGCCTTGTTCTCATCTGCGACGGTGTAGCCGCCCTGCGCGTTGAAGACGGTCTCCGGGGGCGCCTCGAGACCGAACTCTTCGGCGATGCGCATGATCAGCCGATGCACTTGATCGTGCGGCACCACGGCCAGGTAGCGGTTCTCAAGGTTCGATCGCACCTGGCGCAGACGCAACCACGGGCTCCGTCCACCCAAATAGCGGGCCAGGTAGTTGCTCGCCGCGCCTCGACGCTGGCGTATGCACACGTCGATGGCCTCACCCACCGAACGCTCGCCGATCGCCGCATAGGCCGGATGGTTCGGGCGCTTGCTCACGTAGGCATGGTAGGAGCAGAAACGCTCGTAGGGATCGCGCACACAGGCCAGATACAACCCACGGCGCCCGAAGCGGCGCTCCCACGCACCGAAATGAAAATGACCGCTGAGCACGCGTATCCGGCCACGCTCGGCCAGCGTCATGGCACTAGGCCGCGGCACCTCGCGACCCCGAAGGTCATGCACGGCCTCGCGCCCGAACAAAGCCTGCAAACCGCGCACCAGGCTGGTCCCCGCGGTCTTCTCCAGGTGGGTATGGATCAGCACGTTGCGACGGAAAAACGCCTCGACCTCCGCCGGGACAGGGGCTCGGGCCGGTGGTAGGGGCGGCGGCGGTGCTGACGGTTTCGCCTTGCGGGGCTTCGGTGGCGCCTCGGCCGGTGGATCGACACAGGGCGGCGTGTCGTCCCTAGGCAGCGGCTCCGGGGCGGGCACTTGTGCGGCGGCGGCGATGAAGGCCCGGTCCAGGGCATCCAGGTCGTCACCCATGTAGGCGTCGATTTGCCGTCCAAAGCGCTGGACCAGGAGCAGACTCTCGTTGATCGACAGGTCATCGCGATGACGCCGTGGCCTGCCCTTGTTGAACTGTGTGAACGCCGTGGACTTCACGCAATCGACGATCTGCGGCAAATCCAGCGCATCCGGATCGTCGCAGCCCAGTTGCCCGGCCACGCGGCGAAGGAACGCTTCGCTGCGGAAGGCCACCTCCTCGTAGCGGGTCACCAGAATGCCCGGAATATCGGCCCACTGTTCAAAGCACTCCAGGTGCTTGTGGTAGTTGTAGACCGCATCATCCCAACGGGTGACGCCCCGGAATGAGCCACGTCCGCGCTGGCTGGAGCGCTCGCCCGCATCGAGCAGCGAGGGCAGCACATCGCGCGGATCGCGAAAGTTCGCCTGCCCGATGATCAACCCCTCCGCCGCCAGCTCGCGCACCGCAGGCGAGGGTGCGCCATGGGTCTTGAAGGCGACCAGCCAAGGGGGTGGCGCCATCGATTCGATCAGTCGCAGCGAATTGCGGTCGAATGCCGCCATATCGGGCCGGTTGATGAAGTTCACCTGGCGCGGATGCCGCACCAGGCTGCATTGCAGCCGGTCCTGCGGATGCCCCATGGCGGTCAGCAGCCCCCGCGTCAGCTCGTACGCCAGCGTACTGCCGGACTTCTGCATACCGAAACAGATGTAGATCACCGTGCCGCCCCAGCCCCGTCACTCACCGGGAAACCCGTAGCCGAAGAAGTCGAGCTCGAACGCATACGCCTTGGCCACGATGGCGCGGCTGATCGGTGTGAACATCGCCTCGGCCGTGGCCCAGGCAGGGCGTATCCCGGCTTTTCGCCGCTCCAGGCGCTCGGGCTCGAACGGCACACCCAGACGCCCGCAGATGCGCTCCAGATCCGCCAGGCAGGACTCCAGGCGGATGATGTCGGACAGACAATAGCGCCCATTGAGCAGGTACTTGTCGCGATCGATCGGCGGGCCGGCCGCCTCAAGCCAGTGTTGGAAGGCTAGCCGTTCCTCGTCCGGACACCCCACCGCCTGCTTATGACGCTGCTTGACCATGAAGTACGCCGAAACGGCCTTTTCATATGGGTTGCGGACGATGGAGAAGCGGAAGTAACGCGACCAGGTCACCGCACCGACCCCATCGCGGATCTGCCGGGCCGGCATGTGGTTCCACCAAAAGACATCCTGTGCGCGCTTGCCGCCACGAAAACCCACAATGCCGTGTATCGACGCGTACCCTGCTCCAGCATCGCGGTCCGGGCGCCATTCCCCCGGCGCCATGCAATAGGGCTCGAAGTACACCTCGATGGAGGTGCCCGCGGTCTTCTTGGTCTTGGTGAAGATGAAACGGTGGCGGTGGCTTACCAACATCATCGGCCCTCCACACCATCGGCGATACGCTGATCAATCATCCTCAGCATCGTCATCGGCATCCTGGCGCGCGGCCATGCTGGTGAACTGGCATCGGGGTTCGCTGGGGCGGGTCTGCAGGTCAACGTAACACAGCAAAGGAGGATAGAACCTACCTGCGGAAATGAGCAATGAGGCGAGCTTCTGCAACAGCCCGATGACATTTCGCAGCACCAGGACATACACCACGATCGGCCCGGCGAGCTCACGCAGGCTGCCGGTGGCCAGCGCCACCAACGGCAGCACGATCAAGGCGATGGGAAAAAGATACTCGATGAGCATCGGGCCACGTCGCATCTGACGGCGGATATCCAGCTTGCTCTCCAGCAAGCCGCCGACCGCACCCGTCTCATGCAGGTGCTCGATACGCCCGCGAAGCGCAGCCTCGTCCAGCTCGCCGTCCTCCAGCAGCGTCGCAAGCTCCGCCAGCTCCTGGCGCGAGCTGCGCGAGAGGTCCTTGTTGTTGGCCACCGCGCGGGCCACCGAACCCACAGAGCGGGCGTACAGCAGCCCGGCGCCCAGCGCGGTGACCATGAACGCCAGCGTGAGCCCCGGGTGCAGCCATAACAGCACGGCAACGAACACACACAACTGGAGCAGTTCGGACAAGCCCATGGCGAGCTGCCGCATCACGATGCCGCAGGCAAACGCCGCAGGCCCCGCCGCCTCGTTGACGCCCTGTTGGAATTTGAACGGCACGGTCACACGATCCAGCGCCGCAAGCCCCCGCACCGCCGCCTCCGTCACCGTGCGTCGAAGAATATCCAGCGACAGGCAGTGCACCCGGTAATTGACCTGCAACGCCGCGATCACCAAGGCCACCACAATCGCAATCAACACCACGAATTCCAACGGCCCCGCCTGCGCCTGCCACGCCCCCACGGCCAGCGTCTGCCCACCGCCGGTGGCGTGATCGATCAGCGGCACCAGCGCCAGATAGCCGGCTGCATTGAGCACCGAGCCGACGATGCCCAGCGTCGCCACCCAGCCCAGGCGCCGTGTATGCAGGGCGTAGAACGAGCGCACCACGAACCGGATGGGGGCCAGGAAACGGATCAGATCCTCCACCCGGCGGGCTACGGCTTGGCGCATGACATGTCCTCCCGAGACCGCGATACGGACGCGCGGGGAGCGTACACGTTTTTACCTGTGCGGCGCAGACCGGCGGAGCCATAGCGAACCCGCCGCGTCCACCTTGAATCCAGGCACCCGTAGGAGCGCACCCCCGTGCGCGATGGCCCGATATGCCGCCAGCTGCTCGAACTTTGGCGCCAATCGGACGCGAATCGCCTACTGCGAAACGGGTGTGACCGGCATTCGTCGCATGGCGCCGTCGGTGGCCTCGGCCTCAGGCGCCCGAACCCGGCCGGGACGAGGAGCGCGGGTCACACCTTTCTTCATCAGGACTTCGTTAAGCCCCGTCCCCACACGAAAAGACATTAGTGAAAACAACCGGCCTAGATCCGAAAATTTCGCGCACCAAAATAGCGCAAAAAAGTTAGCCCTAGCCTCTCCCATATCGCCCCCGTCATCACGCTATGCAACGCGGTTTTTCTCGCGAGTGTCTGAGAATTTTAAGGCATCACGTTCGGCATCTGGCCGCTGCGCCCAGCCGCCCTTCATGCCTCATCGGTCGACGCGTCTGCTAAGGGTAGTCCCAGAAAGATCAACCCACGGTTTGGGCAGCCACCGCTGTGAGCCACACCTGAGCCTTTTAATTCGGGTGGTGTAATCTCCGCTAAATTTCTGGCATCGATCAGGGATACGAAACTGGCGTTTTCCCAGGCGCACTAGCACAGGTTCGTAGCTTACCCATCGGCCAAGGACGCGCTATGGTCCTTCCGGGCACGATTGCAAGCGCACATTCAACCGGACAGAAATGCTGGATCAGCATTGCTTCGCGCTTTAACACGACGATGTGATGTTCAATAAGGAGATAAGGGTGAAATCCAGAGCAGCTCGAAACATGCTACTTGCATTTATTTCTTTCATGATCGCGCCCGGAGCCAATGCAGGGGTTATTTTTCAGGAAGGGTTCGAAGACCAGCCAGACTGGACATCAGATGATTTCGCATTGGATGGCACATTACCCCTGAACTGGTACACCCATCGCAATGACGAGTTGTGGTCCCCGAGAACAGGCCATCAGGATAGAAAACCCGTTGCTGAAATCAGCGGGAAAAATTCGGACAAAGCCCACACCGGAAGCAAGTCATTCGTCG
>CBFGWV010000124.1:0-13261 GCA_965652545.1 uncultured Candidatus Competibacteraceae bacterium
GGGTCGCGTCGCTGGCTGGCCTGCGGGCCGTCTGGGGGCGGGCGCCCGCCGCCTCCCCCGTTGTCTGCCCGCCGCGGTGGGGCCCCCCCCCCCCCCCGCCTCCACGGGCGGGCTATCGGCACCTATCCAAGCCAAGCCCCTGCATCTCCGCCTACCAACTCATCGCGCGGCAGCGGTAGCAGCCGCCTCCAGCCCCGCCGACGGTTCACCGGCCAGCCCATCGGCCGCCAGCCGCCGCAACCCCTCCAACACGGTCGCCCCCCCGAGCGACTCGCCATAAAACATCAACCCACCCCGCCAGCGCGGAAAGCCATAGCCGTGGATCTCCACCAGGTCGATATCGGCTGCACGCCGGGCGATACCTTCATCGAGGATGCGAAACCCCTCATCGATCATCGGGTAGAGCATGCATTCCACGACAGCTTCCGGCATCCAACTGCGCTCTGTCGCACCACGCTCGACGCGCGCCTGTTGAATCTGCTCGAACACGCTCGTCGAGGGCACCGGTTTGCGCGCCGCATCGGGATAGTCGTACCAACCACCACCGGTCTTGCGCCCCAGCCGCCCGATCGCCACCAGCCGATCGGCCACCGGCGCAAACACGGCCTCACCGCGCTCGCGCGCCGCCGCGCGTTGAAACGCCGCGATATCCAACCCGCCCATATCCTGGGCCTCGAACGGCCCCATCGGCATACCGAAACCGCGCATCGCCGCATCCACGTCCGCTGGCGTACAACCGGCCAGCAGCAGCCGCTCGGCCTGCGCCCGGTACACCTTCAGAATGCGGTTGCCGATAAACCCATCGCACACACCCGCCAGCACCGGCACCTTGCCCAGACGACGCGCCAGGGCAAACCCGGTCGCCAGAGTTTGTGTCGAGGTCGCCGTCGCGGCCACGATCTCCAACAGCTTCATGATGTGGGCGGGGCTGAAGAAATGCAGGCCGAGAAACCGCTCCGGTACCGACAGACCCTGTGCGATCGCATTGGGATCGAGGTACGAGGTGTTGGTCGCCAGGATCGTATGCACCGGGCAGACCGCATCCAGCGATGCGAACACCGCCTGCTTCACGGCCAAGTCCTCGAATACCGCCTCGATGACCAGGTCCGCATCCGCCAGCACCGCATAGTCCGCCGCCAGTTCCAGCCGCGCCAGACGTGCATCGCGCAGCGCCACGGTCAGGCGGCCTCGATCGACACTGCCCTGATAGAGACCGAGCACATTCTCCCGCGCCCGCGCCACCGCCGCCTCGTCGCGTTCGACCAGGCACACCGATAACCCGGCATCGAGCAAGGCCACCGCGATGCCCGCACCCATCGTGCCGCCGCCGACCACGCCGATCCGGCTGAGGGCAACCGGCTCGACGCCGTCGACTTCAGGCGGCTTGGTCGCCGCGCGTTCGGCGAAGAACACATGCCGCAGCGCCGCCGCTTGCGGCGAGGTGCGTAGACGCAGAAAGGTCTCACGCTCGCGGGCCATCGCCGCATCGAACGGCGACTCGACAGCAATGCGCAACTGCGCCAAAGCCTCCAGCGGTGCGACGCTGCCCTTGGCCTGACGCTCCACCGCGGATTCCTGCGCCGCCCAGAACCCGGCATCCAGGGGCTCCACAATTTCCCGCTCGCACAGCGCAGGCGGCCAGGCCGTGTCCGGTTCGGCGGCGCGGGCAATGGCAGCCTCCACCACGTCGGCGTCCACCACCTCGTCCACAGCACCGGCGGCCTGCGCCTTGCCCGCGCTCACCGGACGCCCGCCGGTCACCCAGGCGATGGCGGCTTCCACCCCGACCAGACGCGGCAACCGCACCGTGCCCCCGGCTCCCGGAATCACCCCCAGCGTCACCTCGGGCAAGCCGACGCGGGCCGAGGCCTCCGCCACCCGGTAGCGGCAGCCCAAGGCCAGTTCGAAGCCCCCACCCAACGCCGTGCCGTGGATAGCTGCCACCCACGGCTTGGCCGCCGCTTCGATCGCGGCGATCACCTCGGGCAGGTGCGGCGGCTGTGGCGGCTTGTCGAACTCGCGCACGTCGGCGCCGGCGACGAAGGTTCGCCCACGGCAGGCCAGGACGGCCGCGCGGACACCGGCATCGGCATCTATGGTCCTTACCGCGTCCATGAGCCCGCGACGTACGGCCTCTGAAACGGCGTTCACCGGCGGATTGTCGACCCACACCACGGCGACGGGGCCGCGGTGCTCGATGCTGACGGGTCCTTCGGTCATCTCAGACTCCAAGATAGGCTTCACGCACACGCGGGTCGGCGATCAACTCGGCGGCTGGGCCGGACATGGCGATGCGGCCGGTTTCGATCACGTAGCCGCGGTCGGCGATCGACAGGGCCGCGTAAGCGTTCTGCTCCACCAGGAACACCGTCACCCCGCGGCTACGCAGCTCGGTCACCGCGGTGAGGATCTGGTCCACCAGGATCGGGGCCAACCCCATCGACGGTTCATCCAGCAGCAACAGCTTGGGACGGGCCATCAGCGCCCGGCCGATGGCCAGCATCTGCTGCTGGCCGCCGGACAGACCGCCGGCCACCTGCCGCCGCTTGTCCTTGAGCACGGGGAACATCGCGAACACCGCCTCGGTGTCGTCGGCGATCCCCTGGCGGTCGTTGCGCTGGTAGGCGCCCAGCTCCAGGTTCTCGGCCACCGTCAAGCGGGTAAAGATGCGCCGCCCCTCGGGCGACTGGGCGATACCCAGCCCGACGCGCTTGTGCGCGGCAACGCGCGAGATGTCACGGCCCTCGAAGGCGATACGCCCGGAGGCCACCGGGTGCACACCGGAGAGGCAGCGCAGCAGCGTCGTCTTTCCCGCCCCATTCGCCCCGACCAGAGTCACGATCTCACCCTGCTCGACCCTCACGTCCACACCGTGCAGCGCCTGGATGCGACCATAGGCGGCGTGCAAGCCGTCAACCGAGAGCATGGCTGCCTCCCGCCAACGCCTGCTGGGCACCGTGCGTGCCCAGGTACGCCTCGATGACCGCCGGGTTGTCGCGGATTGCCGTCGGCGGGCCGTCGGCCAGCTTGCGTCCGTGGTCCAGCACCACGATATGGTTGGAGATTTTCATCACCAGCTTCATGTCGTGCTCCACCAGCAGCACGGCGATGCCGTCGCGGTGGGCGATGTCGTGGATCAAGCCGTCGATCTCCTCGGTCTCCACCGCGTTGCAGCCGGCCGCCGGCTCGTCCAGCAGCAGGACTTTGGGGCCGCAGGCCAGCGCGCGGGCGATCTCCAGCCGCTTCAATTGCCCGTAGGACAGGGCACCGGCATCGCGCTGCGCGATCTGCGCCAGTCCGACACGCTCAAGCAGCTGCATGGCCGAATCCAAGGTGCGCCGGTTGCGTCTGCGCGACGACGGCAACCCCAGCAGATCCGCCAGCACATGACGGCCCTCGGCCAGATGATGACCGGCCATGACATTCTCCACCGCGCTCATCTGCTGGAACACCTGCAGGTTCTGGAAGGTGCGCGACAAACCGCGCCGAGCGAGTTCGTGCGGTGCCAGAGCGGTGACCTCGTCACCCAGCAGGCGCACTGTCCCGCGCATGGGGACATACAGGCCGGAGATGAGGTTGAAGCAGGTCGTCTTGCCTGCGCCGTTGGGGCCGATGATCGAGACGATCTCCCCGGCGCGCACCTCGAAGCTCACCGCATCCACCGCGGTGATACCGCCGAAGTCGATACCGATGCCGTCGACGGACAACACGCTCATGCGCGCCTCCCGCGCAACAGCGCCGCCAGGCTGGGCACCAGGCCCTGGCGCATGAAGATCATCACCAGCATCATCACCGCCCCGAGCACCATGTGCTCGTAGTGCTGGAATACGGTCAGCGCCTGTGGCAGGGCGGTGAGCACCGCGCTGCCCACCACCGCGCCGAACACCGACGCGGCGCCGCCGAGCACAGCCATGGTCACCAGTTCGACAGAGTGCAGGAAACCGGCGGCGTCCGGTGTGATGAACTGGTTGAACAAGGCCAGCAGAGAGCCGGCCACCGAGGCGTAGACCGCCGAGACCACGAACGCCAACAGCTTGGCGCGGGCCACGTCGACGCCGATGGTCGAGGCGGCGATCTCGGAGTCGTGCACGGCGCGCAGTATGCGTCCGCTGGGGCTGTCGTGGAGGTTCAGGGCGATCAAGGCCCCCAAGACCAGGACCGCACCGCTGAACCAGTACCACAAGGTGCTCGTCTTGGTCTTCACGCCCACGACCGCCAGCAGGTCCTTAAGCCCCAGGTCCGCCACTGCCATGCCGTCGGGTCCGCCGGTGAGCCAGGCTTCGTTGTTGAGGATCATCGACACCAGAAAGCCGAAGCCGAGCGTGGCCACCGCCAGGTAGTAACCCCGCAGTTTGAGGATCGGTCGGCCCACCGCCCAGGCGACCAGCCCGGAGATGACCGCCCCGACCACCAGTGCCAGCACCGGCGGCAACCCATAGCGGGCCGGCAGGATGGCGCAGGCATAGGCGCCGATACCGAGGAAACCGGCCTGCCCGAGACTGACCTGCCCGGCATAGCCCAGCAGGATGGCGATGCCGATGACCGCGAGGGCGTTGATGAAGATCAACGCGCCGACACGATAGTAATACCCGCTGGGGAAGAACAGCGGCGCGATGGCGATGAGCACCACCAGGGCCACAAGCGTAAGGCTGCGCACATTGAGCATCGTCACACCCGCTCCGTGCGCGAGACACCGAACAAACCGCTGGGGCGCAGAAACAGCACGCCGAGGATTACGACAAAGGCGGCGGCGTCCTTGTATTCCGAGCTGATGTAGCCGGCGGTAAAGGCTTCGATCAGCCCCAGCAGCAACCCGCCGACGAACGCGCCGATCGGTGCGCCGATGCCGCCGAGCATGACCGCGGCAAAGCCTTTGAGCGCCAGCATCACCCCCTGGTCGTAGCTGGTGAGCATGATGGGTGCGGCGAGAATGCCGGCCACCGCGCCGACCGCTGCCGACACCGCGAAGGACAAGGTCATCATGGCGTTGACGTCGATGCCGACCAGGCGCGCCGCCATGCGGTCGTTGGAGGTGGCCAGCACCGCCTTGCCAAGCTTGGAGCGGGTGAAGAACAGATACAGCCCGCCGAACACGGCCACCAACGCGGCGAGTATCCACAAGCTCTGCGGCAGAATGGTGGCCCCGCCGATGGCGATGGGCGTGTTGCCCGAGATCGGCGGCAGGCTGTGAATCTGCTTATCGAACAGGTTGGCCGCCGCGCCGCGCAGGAAGATCGACGCCCCGATAGTGATGATGATGATCGCCACCACCGACGCGCCACGGGCCGGCTCGATGGCGGCCTTGTTGAGCACGATGCCGACCGCGGCGGCGGCGAGGATCGCCAGCAGCGGGGCCAGCCACAGCGGCACGCCGGCCTGCAGCAGGAACACCGTGGTCATGCCGCCGATCATGACGAACTCGCCCTGGGCGAAGTTCACCACGTCGGAGGCGTTGTAGATGATGGTGAAGCCGAGGGCGACGAAGGCGTAGATCGCGCCCACCGTCAGCCCTGAAAAAGCGAACTGCAGAAAATCGGACACCGCCGCGTACTCCTGGGCTCGGTCAGGGGGTCCAGGAGCCTGCCGGACTTGAGCGTCCGCAGTAGGACCGTCTCAAGTCCGGCAGGCTCCCAGGCGGGCACGCCGCTCGCGGTGCCCGCCGGCTGATTTACTCGACCAACACCCAGCCGCCGTCCTTGATCTCCAGCATGCGGAAGGCGCTGGCATCCAGGCCCAGGTGATCGTCGGCGGCGAAATTGAACACCCCCGTGACGCCGGCATGGCCCTGGATCTGCTCCAGCGCATCGCGTACCGCGGCGGGGTCCGACGTACCGGCCTTCTCCATGGCCGCCACCAGCAGCATCAGCGCATCGTAGGCATAGCCACCGAAGGTCGACACCGGCTCGCCGGTCTTCTCCTCGTACATGGCCTTGTAACTGGTGACAGGCCCGTGCTGCGGGTCATCGGCGGCGAGCGTATCGGCGATCAGCAGGGGCGAGCCGGGCAGGCGGACACCCTCGGCAGCCTCCGCGGCCAGCTTGATGAAGCCGTCCGAGGCCACGCCGTGCGACTGGTAGAACGGAATCGTCATGCCCAGCTGCGCATAGTTGCGGGTGACGATGGCCGGCCCCTGGCCGAAGCCGGGGTTGAGCACCGCCTCAATGCCGGCGGCATTCTTGATGTTGGTCAGCTGTGGCGTCATGTCCGCATCGTCGCCGCTGTAGTTCTCGTCCGCGACCACCTCGATGCCGTAGTCGCCGACGACTTCCAGGCACTGCTCGCGCATGGACTTGCCGAAGCCGTCGGTGCCGGAAATCAGCCCGACCTTGGTGATACCGCGGGCCTGCATGTCCTCGAACACGCGCTCACAGGCCATGCGGTCGGTGTGCGGGGTCTTGAACACCCACTTCTGCACCGGGTCGATGATCGACACCGCACCGGCCAGCGAGATGAACGGTATCTCGGCATCGCTGAGCACCGGGATCATCGCCATGGTGGCGCCGGTGGACGAGCCGCCGATCACCGCCACCACCTCGTCGTCCTCGACCAGGCGGGTGGCAAAGGTGCGGGCCTTGTTCGGGTCGGCACCGTCGTCATAAAGGACCAGCACCAGTTCCTCGCCCAGCACGCCACCCTCGGCGTTGATCTTCTCCACCAGCATTTCCAGCGTCTTGGCTTCCGGATCGCCGAGGAACGAGGCTGGGCCGGTGACGGCCAGGGACGAGCCGATACGAATCTCGGCCAGGGCCGGGGCGGCGCTCAGCAGGGACAGTGCGGCGGCGGCCGCGCTCAATTTGAATAGGGGGGTCATCACTGGTCTCTTCTCCTCGTCATCGAAGGCGGCCGACCCGCTTGCCGGGGTGGTCCCGCCCTTTCGTGGTTGTGTCGGTCAATGGGTGCCGGCGGCCGGCCGGCGGATGGCACTGACACGGAAGCGGCCGGCCACGAATGCCGTATCCGTGAGTGAGGCGTTGCCGGCGGGGTTGGCGCCGGTTCCGTGAAAATCGCTGAATGCCGCGCTCTGGTTGACGTAGATCCCGCCGGTGAGGTTGCACGAGAGGTTCACACCGGCGGCCGAGAACGCATCGGCCGCGCGATCGAGCAGACGTGCCTCGCGGGCATACACCGCCGCGGTGATGGCACCGTGGTCGGCGGCGGAACCGGCAGCCAGGTCGATGGCCGCATCAGCGTCGTCGCAGGCGATAAGCATGCTGATCGGGCCGAAGCGCTCGCTCAGATACGCATCGCCATCAGCAGCGTCGACCGCCAGAATCAACGGGCTGGCGGTGCGCGCCATCGGAAGGCCGGACAGCGGCGCCGACGGGCGCACGATGCGCCCAAGTGCGGCCGCATCGCGCACCCGCGCCAGCGTGTCTTCGCCGGCCAATGCACCACACACGCCGGCGGCCCGCTCCGGGTCGGCCAGCAGCGCATCCACCGCCGTCCTGATGCCCTCGGCCACCGCGTCGAACGGCAGGTGTCCGCGATCGGTGTCGATACCATCGCGGGGCACGAACAGGTTTTGCGGGGCCGTACACATCTGCCCGGAATACAGCGATAGAGAAAAGGCGATGTTGGCGCACATACCGGCGAAGTCGTCCGTCCCGGTGATGGCGATGGCGTTGATGCCAGCTTCCTCAGTGTAGACCTGCGCCTGCCGGGCGTTGTCGCGCAGCCAGCGCCCGAAACGGCTGGAGCCGGTGTAATCGACGATGGCCACCGCCGGATCCACGGCAAGGTCGGCGGCCAGACGGTCCTGCGGGCCCTCGGCCGCCAGCAGCAGCACATCGGGGTCGAACCCCGCCTCCGCCAGCACCGCCCGCCCCACCTCGACCGTGATCGCCAACGGCAGGATGGCCGCCGGATGCGGCTTGACGATGACCGGGTTGCCGCAGGCCAGACTGGCGAACAACCCCGGGTAAGCGTTCCAGGTGGGGAAGGTGGAGCAACCGATGGTCAGCGCCACACCGCGGGGCAGGATGCGGTAGGCCTTGTCGAGCACGATGGGCTCGCGTCTGCCCTGCGGCTTGCTCCAGCGCGCCTGCGCCGGAATGGCGGTCATGGCGGCGTAGGCATACGCCGTCGCCTCCAGCCCGCGATCCTGGGCATGCGGCCCACCGGCCTGAAAGGCCATGACGAAGGCCTGCCCGGTGGTGTGCATTACCGCATGGCCGATTTCGAAACTGCGGCGGTTAAGGCGATGGAGCATCTCCAGGCAGACACCGACTCGCGCTTCGATACCCGCCCGCGCCCAGGCGGGTGCTGCGCGGCGGGCCGCGGCGGTCAGCGCCCCAGGGCCGGCGGCCGGGTAGTCGATGTTCAGGGCCTGGCCATACGGCGAGCGCTCGCTGCCGACACGACCGGCCTGCGGATGACCGGGTAACTCGAACGACCGGCCACACCGTGCATCGAACGCCCGCTGGCCATCGGCGGCGGCGGACTCCCCGTAGAGCTTGCCGCTGGGTACCTCCGGGTAGGCGCTCCAGAACGCCCGTGTCCGCGCCGTCTCCAGCGCCGTCATGAGCGTCTCGCGGTGCGTCTCGAAAAACCCGGCCATACTCAAACCATCCCATGCTGGCGAATCGTCTCGGTACATTACTATTGACCAACCGGACGGTTTATGCAACAACAAGATGCTCCGAACCCAGACCTCTCGAAAGACAGGGGACAGCCATGGACCAGCAGCCGGTACTGATCGAAAAAGCGGACGGTTTGACCACTCTTACGCTCAACCGACCGGACAAGCTCAACGCCTTCAACGAGGCCATGCACAAGGCCTTGTACGCGGCTTTCGACACCGCCCGCGACGACCCGGCCTGCCGCGCCATCCTGCTCACCGGTGCCGGCCGCGGCTTCTGCGCAGGTCAGGACCTCGGCGATCGTGACCCGGCCAAGATGGACGGGCCACCGGACCTGGGTGACACGCTGGAGCGCTTCTACAACCCGTTGATTCGCCTGATCCGCGCCCTGGAGAAACCCGTAGTGTGTGCCGTCAACGGTGTGGCCGCCGGTGCCGGGGCGAACCTCGCCCTGGCCTGCGACATCGTGCTGGCGGCCGATTCGGCCAAGTTTATCCAGGCCTTCTGCAAGATCGGCCTCATTCCCGACTCCGGCGGTACCTGGACGCTTACCCGCATCCTCGGCGAGCCGCGTGCCAAAGCCCTGGCGATGACCGGCGCGCCGCTTGCGGCGCAGCAGGCCGCCGACTGGGGATTGATCTGGAAAGCCGTGCCCGCCGACACACTGATGACCGAGGCGCGCGAGTTGGCCGGCGCACTCGCGGCCGGCCCCACCGTGGGGCTGGGCCTGATCAAGCGCGCCATCCACACCGCCGCCGACAACAGCCTGGACAACCATCTCGACCTGGAGCGCGATCTCCAACGCGAGGCCGGCCGCACCCCGGACTACGCCGAAGGCGTGGCTGCCTTCCTGGGCAAACGCCCGGCCGTGTTCAGTGGGCGGCGCGCATGACTACGGCGACCGGACTGTCCCCCCAGGCACTGGCTGAAGCCTGCGCGCAGGCGATGTGGAACGAAGACAGCGCCTCGCAGCGCCTGGGCATGGCGCTGGAGCACATCGCCCCCGGCGAAGCGACACTCTCGATGACCATCACCGATCAGATGACCAATGGCCACGGCAACTGCCACGGCGGATACATGTTCACCCTGGCCGACTCGGCCTTCGCTTTCGCCTGCAACGGCTACAACCAGCGCACGGTGGCCCAGCACTGCGCGGTGACCTTCGTCGCGCCGGCCTACCGCGGCGACCGACTGCGCGCCGTGGCCGTGGAAAATGCCCGCTTCGGCCGCAGCGGCATCTACGACGTGCGAGTCACCAACCAGCACGGCGCCCTGATCGCTGAATTCCGCGGCCACTCGCGGACCGTCAAAGGCACACTTCTGCCGGCAGAAGACGAGGCGTCTGCGACGGGTCCGGCAGAGGATTGAATCGGACCGACACGGAATCCGCTGAAGACAATCGAGGATTGGAGCCATGAAAGACCTCTCACCCAGACCCGGCGATCTCGAACCCATCGAAACCGCCTCGCGCGACGAAATCACCGCGCTGCAGCTCGAGCGGCTCAAGTGGAGCCTCGGCCACGCCTATGCCAACTCACCGTTCTACAAGACGCAGTTCGACGCCGCCGGCGTGCACCCCGGCGACCTGAACACACTGGCGGATTTGGCGAAATTCCCCTTCACGGTCAAGAAAGACCTGCGTGACAACTACCCCTTCGGCATGTTCGCCGTACCGCGCGAAAAGCTCGCCCGTGTGCACGCCTCCTCCGGCACCACCGGCAAACCCACCGTCGTCGGCTACACCCTCAACGACATCGACATGTGGGCCCAGATGGTCGCCCGCTCCATCCGCGCCAGCGGCGGCCGGCCCGGCGACATCGTCCATATCGCCTACGGCTACGGCCTGTTCACCGGCGGCCTGGGCGCCCACTACGGTGCCGAACGGCTGGGCTGCACCGTGGTGCCGGTCTCCGGCGGCATGACCGAGCGGCAGGTCACTCTGTTGCGCGACTTCCAGCCCGCCGTGATCATGGTCACCCCCTCGTACATGCTCTCCATCCTCGATGAGTTTCGCCGCCAGGGCGTCGACCCGCGCGAGTCGTCCATGAACGTCGGCATCTTCGGCGCCGAACCCTGGACCGACGCCATGCGCGCCGAGATCGAAGAGGCCTTCGACATGCACGCCGTCGACATCTATGGCCTGTCTGAAGTCATCGGCCCCGGCGTCGCCAACGAATGCGTCGAAACCAAAGACGGCCTGCACGTCTGGGAAGACCACTTCTACCCCGAAGTCATCGACCCCGAAACCGGTGAGGTCCTGCCCGATGGCGAAAAGGGCGAGTTGGTCTTCACCTCCCTGACCAAAGAAGCCTTCCCGATCATCCGCTACCGCACCCGCGACCTCACCCGCCTCATGCCCGGCACCGCGCGCACCATGCGACGGATGGAAAAAATCACCGGGCGCACCGACGATATGATCATCCTGCGCGGCGTGAACCTGTTCCCGACCCAGATCGAAGAACAAATCCTCAAATGCCGCGGCCTCGCACCGCACTTCCAGCTCGAACTCACCAACCCCGGGCGGATGGACGTGCTGACCGTACTGTGCGAAGCCCACCCCGAACACACCGCGGCGGCGGCCTGCGAGCGCAGCGTCAAAGAGCTCGTCCATCACGTCAAAAGCGTGATCGGCGTCTCGATAAAAGTGGAGGTGCGCCAACCCGGTGGCGTCGAGCGCTCCGCGGGTAAGGCCGTGCGTATCGTGGATCGTCGGAACAAAGGCTAAATGCTTGTGAAACAATCCACACTCATCGAACTGAGCCGTAGTCCCAGGCGCCACCCTTACAAGTCTGCCGGGGTGGGCGGCTCTGGGGCAGACCGCCGGCAGCATGGATGCTGCCGCAGGAGGGTGCCTGGCCTCGGCGTCCGTCGCGAGGGAAGTCGGGATCGAGACAGATTCGTCGATCGCTCGCGGAAGATAGCCGTAGCTATCTGACAAGAGGGATCGACGAATATGGCCGAGGCCGGCTTTCCGCAGTAGGACAGTCCGAGGTCAGGCACCCTCCTTACGCGTACAGGGAGGTATTCACAGCGCGTCTGACCCGGACCCGCCCGACCCGGAAGACGGGAACGAAGCACGGGGTCGCGGCAGGATGGGAAACCCCAACCCGGGCGAGCACCACGAACGCACAAGAAAGGCCTCAATCGAGGCCAACCGATCGATGTCGCGCTGATCGCGACCGCAGGCTGGAGCAAAAGGGCATGGCGAGAACCCGAGCCGTTGACTACGACGAAAAACGCACGGCGATACTGACCAAAGCAGCACGGCTGTTCGCCACCAAAGGCTTCGACCGCGCCTCCATGGCCGCCGTGGCCGCCGCCTGTGGCGTCTCCAAAGCCCTGCTCTACCACTACTACGACAGCAAAGAAGCCCTGCTCTACGACATCCTCCACGCCCACCTCGAAGACCTCGTACAAGCCACCGAAGCCGCTTACGACCCCAAACTGCCCCCGCGCGAGCGCCTCGGCGCCCTCATCGCCGGACTGCTCGCCACCTACGAAGACGCCGACGCCGAGCACAAAGTCCAGATCAACGACCTCGGCGCCCTGCCCGACGAACAGCAAGAACGCCTGCGCGCCATGGAACGCAAACTCGTCGAGGTCTTCAGCACCGCCGTCATCGCCATAAACCCCGCCCTCGGCGGCGGACCCGGCCGGCGCCTGCTCAAACCCGTCGTCATGTCCTTGTTCGGCATGCTCAACTGGCACTACATGTGGTTCCGCCCCGGCGGACCGGTCAGCCGCGAAGAATTCGCCCGCCTCGCCACCACGTTGATCATCGAAGGTGCGGAGGCCCTGCCCTGAGCCAGACCGTCGACACATTGGCCGACGAGCGCATCGCTGCCTTCGCCGCCCAGCGCCCCATCCGCGCCAGCTCGTTCATCGTCACCGTCTACGGCGATGCCATCGTGCCGCGCGGTGGCGTCGTCTGGCTGGGCAACATCATCGACGCCTGCGCCGCCGCCGGCATCAGCGAAACCCTCGTGCGCACCGCCGTCTCCCGCCTCGTCGCCGAAGGCCGGCTCAACGGCCGCCGCGTCGGCCGCCGCAGCTACTACGCCCTAACCCCCGACACCCGGCGTGAATTCGATCACGCCGCCCACCGCATCTACACCGCACCCACCCCACCGGCCGCCGTAACCACATGGACCCTCATCCAGTGCGTCCACCCCGCCGCACAGGAGGCCGTGCGCCGGCTGCTGACACCGATCGGCTTCGCCCCGGCCGGTGGCAACCTGTTCATACGCCCCGAAGCCGCCCCTGACGCCCTTGCCGCCCTCGATGTCGCCGGGCTGCACGACGCCTGCGTCTGTTTCATCAACGCCGCCGCCGAACCGCGCGAACTGCCATTGAAACGCCTGGTCGCCGACGCCTGGAACCTGCGCCAGATCGCCGAGAGCTACCACACCTTCTTCCTGCGCTTCGCCCCCCTGCGCGATGCGCTACTCAAGCAAGGCGCCGCCCAGCTCAGTCCCACCCAGGCCCTGGCACTGCGCCTGATCCTCGTGCACATCTTCCGCCGCATCGCCCTGCGTGACCCGCGCCTGCCGATGGCACTGCTGCCTCCGGGGATCGACGGCACCGACGCCCGCGCCGTATTCGCCGACCTCTACACTCTGCTGGTGGGGCCTTCCGAATCGCTGATCGACAGCGAATTCGTCGATGCCGACGGGCCACTGCCC
>CBFGWV010000125.1:0-13220 GCA_965652545.1 uncultured Candidatus Competibacteraceae bacterium
TTGGTCGAGGCGCGGCTGGTGGCGGTGCTCGGTGCCAACCGCAACCACGTGCGCAGCGCCTTGCACCGCCTGGCCTCTCAACGGCTGGTGTCGGTCCTGCCCAACCGTGGTGCCATCGTCTCGCAGCCGTCGGTGCAGGAGGCGCGCGATGTCTTTACTGCGCGGCTGGCCATCGAGTCGGCGGTGCTGAAGCTGGCCGTCGCCCGCATGAGCGACCGCAATCGTGTCCGATTGATCAAGCAACTGGCGGTCGAGGAGGGGGCCATCGCCAGCGGCGATCGGCGGCAGATGATCCGCGAATCCGGCAACTTCCACCTGCTGCTGGCGGACATTGCCGGCAATCACGTCTTTACGGAGCTGCTCGAAGGCCTCATCGCCCGCACATCCTTGATCATCGCCTTATACCAGGCCACCCCCGATGTGGCCTGCACCCTGGAAGAGCACGTCCGTCTTGCCGAGTGCCTGATCAAGGGCCGCGAGGATGAGGCCTTACATCTGATGACACGGCACATGTCCGCCATCGAACACCTGTTGGCGCCCTCGACCGAGGCCGATCGCCCCGTCGACCTCGACCAGGCGCTGGCGGGCAACGTCTGAGGGGCCGAAGCTGCCCTCTGGCCGATCGCCCACAGGGGTGGGCTCCTACAAGGGCTTGCGTTCGACGTATGTGCCTATCTGTGCACCGCATAGGCCGATTCGATTCAGCTAAACGCAGGCACCCGTAGGAGCCCTGCCTTCAGGGCGATTGCCGCAGGTGGCGCCGAAATCCCAAGGATTGGCGTCACCCAAGACTGATCGCGCACAGGGGGTGCGCTCCTACAAGGGCTTGCGTTCAAAGTGGGTGCAGATTTTCGTTGCGGCACAGCATCCGGCCGCTGGACTTGCTATGTTGTAGACGTTCAGCCGCAGACAGCGGTCGGGCTGATGCCTGCCGTGATCCACCAGCGGCACGAATTCACAGGGGGGACCAAAATGGGAATGATCTTCGGCGGCCTGTTCGGCGTACTGTTCGTCATCGCGGAGGTGTGTTGCATTCTCAGCATCTCGCGCAGCGGCGCCTCCTTCGGCGCCAAACTCATGTGGATTCTCCTGGTGCTCGCCCTGCCCGTTCTGGGCTTGATGATCTGGGTGATCGCCGGCCCCAAGCAGGCGCAGGTGGGGCTCATTCCGGCACAGTCATAAGACGGCCGACGCCGCTGGGCAGAACATGCGGCGATGAGGAAAGGGGGCTATCGGGTCGGCGGTCCGCCGCATTCGATTGATGGAAGCCTGAGGCAACGGCGCAGGACGCGGTCGAGGTGTGTTTCGCATGGCAGTGCCACTCCCAGCAGGAACCGACAGCGCGCGGGGGCGTTCGCTCCCCGGTCGCGCCGTGGCCGAGCCTCCCAGGCCACACCCGTGATTCCGGGTCCCCAATGACGGCACAGACCCGCCCGGCGATCGCCGTCATCGGCATGGCCTGCCGTTTTCCCGGCGCCGCGGATCGCGACGCCTTGTGGCGCAACCTCATCCGCGAGCGCAGCAGCGTGGGCCCGGTGCCGCCGGCGCGCTGGGGCGAGGCGGGCGCCGGTCTGCACGCCGGGCTGCTGGAGGATGTCGAGGGCTTCGATCACCGCTTCTTCGCCCTGTCCCCACGGGAGGCGCGCAGCATGGACCCGCAGCAGCGCTGGCTGCTGGAAGCCGCCTGGCACTGTGTCGAGGACGCCGGCATCGGCTTTACGGCTTTGCGCAAGGCGCGCACGGCGGTGTTCGTCGGCGCCATGACGGCCGATCACTTGCAGGCGGCATCCGCCCGCGAGCCGGACAGCCATTCGGCCCTGGGCGCCTACCACGGGCTGCTCGCCAACCGCGTCTCCCATGTGCTGGGCCTGTGCGGGCCCAGTCTGGCGGTGGACGCCGCCCACGCCGCCTCCATGGTGGCCGTGCAGCATGCGCTGCGCTGCCTGCAGGCCGGGGATGCCGACTACGCGCTGGTGGCCGGTGTCAACGCGCTGCTCGACCCGTGGAAGTCCCGCTCCTTCGCCCGCGCCGGCATGTTGTCGCCCGATGGGCTGTGCAAGGTGTTCGATGCCGACGCCGACGGTTACGTCCCCGCCGAGGGCGTGGGCGTGCTGCTGTTGCAGGCGCTGGAGCCGGCCCTGGCCGCCGACCGCCGCATCGCCGGGGTCATCCGCGCCGTCGGTATTACCCATAACGCAGGTGCCAGCGCCATCACCGCGCCGGTACCGGCCGCCCAGCAGGCGGCGATCGAGCAGGCCTACGCCGAGGCCGGTATCGACCCCGACACCGTCACGTATATCGAGGCCCACGGCACCGGCACGGCGCTGGGCGACCCGGCGGAGATCCAGGCCTTGCGCGCGGTGTTCGGCCAGGGCGAACGGCCCGTGCCCTGCCACGTGGGGTCGATCAAGTCCAACCTCGGCCACCTGGAGGCCGCCTCGGGCATGGCCGGGTTGATCAAGGTGCTGCTGATGATGCAGCACCGGGTCGTCCCCCGAAGCCTGAACATCCGCCGCCTCAACCCGGTTCTGGCGCTGGAGGGCTCGCCGCTGTGCATCGCCACCGCGGCTGCCGACTGGCTGCCGGCCGCGCCCGGGCTTCCCTTGCGTGCCGGGGTGAGCTCCTTCGGCATCGGGGGCGTCAACACTCATGCCGTGCTGGAGTCCGCCCCGGAACCGTCACCGGCGGCGGCCGCCGCGCCGGGGCCGCTGTGCTTCCTGCTGTCGGCGGCTACACCCGCTGCGCTGGCGGCGGTGCTGCGCCGCTGGCAGCGCTTCGTGGCCAGCCGCGCGTTCGAATCCGCATCGCTTGGCGACATCTGCGGGACTTTGCGCCACGGCCGGGCGCACCTGCGTCATCGTTTCGGCCTGATGGTGGCCGACAAGGCGGATCTGGCCCGGCAACTGCTGGCCGATGCGACAGAACGGCCGGCGGTCTCTTTCGAACCGCTGACCCGCTGGCTGGCCGGTGGCGAGGCGGAGGTACTGCCAACGTACGCGTACCGTCCGCTGGCCTTGCCGTCGTACCCCTTCGAGCGGCGCGTGCCGCCGGCGGTGGCGAACGGCCCGGCGGTGGACGGGGACGCGTCGCGTCGGCACACCACCGCGTATCTGACGCAACTGCTCGCCGAACGCCTGGGTTGCGAGCCGGCGGCCATCGCCGAGGACGACTACTTCGTCGAGTCCCTGGGCGTGGATTCCTTCATCAACATGGAGGTGCTCGAGGCCTTGCAGGCCACCCTGGGGCCGTTGCCGCGGACGCTGTTGTTCGAGCACCCGACGGTCGCCCGCCTGAGTGCCCACCTTATTGAAAACCACGGCGAGGCGCTGGCCCGGTTGCAGGGTAGGGCGGGCGCGGATCTGCCATCGCCTGCCGAGGCCGGCACCGCCGTCGCGGCCAGTCCACAGGAGGCGCCCGCCTTGCCAGTCGCCGGTGGAGACGCCGAGCCCATCGCCATCATCGGCCTGGCTGGACGCTTCCCCGGCGCGCCGTCCGTGGATGCGCTTTGGGCGTTGCTCATCGAAGGCCGCAGCGCCATCCGCGAGTTGCCGCCAGAGCGCTGGGACTGGCGCCGCCATGTCGACCCCGACGGCCGCGACCCCAGCCGCGGCTACACCCGCTGGGGCGGGTTCATCGACGGGCACGACTGTTTCGATGCCCAGTTCTTCCGCATCACCCCACGCCAGGCGGCGCTGATGGACCCGCAGCAGCGGGTGTTTCTGGAAACCGCCTGGGCCACGCTGGAGGACGCCGGCTACACCCCCGCAGCGCTGTCCCGCGACACCGGTGTCTTCGTCGGTGCCAGCACCAACACCTACGGCCTGTGGGCCGCGCAGGGCGGCGAGGTGCCCGCGCCGGACACCGACCTGTCGGACATCGCCAACCGGGTGTCGTACACCCTGGACCTGCACGGCCCCAGCCTGAGCGTCGACACCGCCTGCTCGGCCTCGCTCACCGCCGTGCACCTGGCCGTCGAGAGCCTGCGTCGCGGTGAATGCCAAACGGCCATCGCCGGCGGGGTGAGCCTGACGCTGCACCCCAACCGTATCCGCCAGTTCTGCCGCAAGGAGATGCTCCAGCGCGGCGCGGCCTGCCACCCCTTCGGCGAAGGCGACGGCGGTTTCGTGGACGGCGAGGGCGCCTGCGCCGTGCTGCTCAAGCCCCTGGCACGGGCGCTGGCCGATGGCGATACCATTCACGGCCTCATCCGCGGCACCGCCATCCGTACCGAGGGCCGCACCAGCGGCTACACCGTCCCCAGCCCCGACAGCCAGGCGCGCTTGATCGCTGCCGCGCTGGCCCGTGCCGGTGTGGATGCGCGCAGCATCAGCTATGTCGAAGCCCACGGCACCGGCACCCGTCTGGGCGACCCCATTGAAATCGACGGCCTCACCCGCGCCTTCCGCCGGCACACCGATGCGCGCGGTTTCTGCGCCATCGGCTCGCTCAAGTCCAACATCGGCCACCTGATTGCCGCCGCCGGTATCGCCGGCCTGGCCAAGGTGCTGCTGCAGATGCGTCATCGCACACTGGTGCCGTCGCTGCATGCGCAGCGGCTCAATCCGTACATCGACTTCGAAGCCACGCCGTTTCGCGTGCAGCGCAGCGTCGCACCCTGGACGACGCCGGTGATCGATGGCACCCCCCAGCCCCTGCGTGCGGGCTTGAGCGCCTTCGGCTCCGGCGGCGCCAACGCGCACCTCGTGCTGGAGGCCTGGGACGAGGCCCGCGCCCCGGTGCCGACCGGCCCGCCGTACCTCGTGCCCTTGTCCGCGCGCAGCGAAGAGCGGCTGCGGGTGCTGGCCGGCCGCCTGGCCGCGCACCTGGCCGCCCATGCGCCGGCCATCGCCGATGTCGCCTACACCTTGCAGACCGGCCGCGAACCCCTGCCGGTGCGCGCCGCGCTGGTGGTGGACGGTATGCCGGCCTTGCAGACGGCCCTGGCCACGCTTGCCGCCGGTGGCGTCACGACCCTGGGCGAGGGGCCGCTGGTGGCGCTGGCAGGCGATTGGCTGGCGGGTCGCCCCGTGGATTGGGGCGCGCTCTACCCCGACGGCCGACCGCGTCGTATCCCGCTGCCGACGTACCCCTTCGAAGCCCAGCGCCACTGGCTGCCGCAGGCCACGACGGCCGAGCCCGCCGCCGACGGCAGCTTGCTTTACCGGCGCGTCTGGCAGGCGGTTGCGGCCACCGCCGCACAGCCCTTCCGTGGGCGCTGCCTGGTGTTCGCCCCGGCGGGCATGACACCGCCGTCCCCACCGGCCGGCGCCCGCCTGCTGTGGGCCGTCGCGGGCGAGCGCTGCGCGGAGACCGCCCACGGCTGGATGCTGCGACCGGACGTGGAGGCGGACTGCCTTACTGTGTTGTCGGCCCTGCGCCGACGCGGCGAGATGCCCACCCACATCCTGCACTTGTGGTCGGGCGATGACCCGGCGGCGCCGACGCTGGGTATGCGCACGGTGTACCAGCTGCTGCGCGCCATCGCGGCGGTGCAGCCGGGCGCGCCGCTGGAGGTGGTCTACACCCATCCGGACGGACGGGCGCACGATGCCGCCGTCGGCGCCTTGCTGCGCGCCGCCTCCCGTGAACTGCCGCAGTTGGGTTGGCGCACGCTTGCCTGGGGCGGGCCGATGACGGCAGGCGATGTGCTGGCCATGGCGCTGGACGAGCTGCGCCAGCCCAGCGCGGTCGGCCAGGCCGTGCGCCGCCGCGGCGATAGCCGTCAGATTGCCGTGATGCAACCGTTGGACGCCGCACCGTCGGCGCCGACGGTGCGGGCCGGCGGCACTTACCTCATTGCCGGTGGCCTGGGCGGGCTGGGGCTGCTGTTCGCCGAGCATTTGGCGGCGCAAGCCCCGTGCCGCTTGGTCCTGCTCGGCCGGTCCGCGCCCTCGGCCGCCGTCGGCCAACGCCTGGATAAGCTGCGTGCGGCCGGCAGCCAGGTGATGACCCGGTGTACCGACATCGCCGAGCGCGTGCAGGTCGAGGCCGCGGTTGCCGAGACGGTAGCCGCCTTCGGCGATATACACGGGGTTATCCACGCCGCCGGGGTCAAACTCGACGGCCTGATTTCCGATACGTCGTGGGCCGTTGCCGAGGACGCCCTGCGGGCCAAGCTGCACGGCAGTATCGGGCTGGACGAGGCCACGCGCGGGCAGCCGTTGGACTTTTTCGTCCTGTTCTCGTCCATCGCCGGCTTCGTCCACGGCGACGGGTTGGCGGCCTATGCCCTGGCCAACGGCTTTCTCGATGCTTTCGCCGCGCAGCGCGAGGCGGCCGTGGCCGCGGGCCGGCGCCGCGGCCGCTCGCTGGCCATCGCCTGGCCGCTGTGGGCCGACGGCGGCATGTCGGTGCCCGCCGCCGTGCGTGACCTGATGTATGCGGAAAGCGGCTTGTCGCCGCTGCCGACCGCGCAGGGGCTGGCGGCATGGTCGCAAGCCCTGGCCAGCGACGCCGCCTGCTGTGCCGTGCTCCACGGCGACCGCGCACGCATACGCCGGTGGATGGACCCGGCGGCGCCAATGGGCGGGCAGGGCGCTGCCGCCGATTGGCGTGTCGATTTCGATACCGCGTCGTCGGCCCCATCCGCGGGTGGGCAGGGTGTGCCGGCGGAAGGTTGGTTGGCGCACCTCACGGCGCAGGTGGCCGACATCACCGGCGTGCCGCGCGAGGCCTTGGAGGCCGACACCCCGCTGGCCGACTACGGCATGGATTCGGTGCAGATGCGGCTGCTGATCAGCCGTCTGGAGCCGCTGGCCGGCCGCCTGCCGCGCAGCCTGTTGCTGGAGTTCCCGACCCTGGCCGCGCTCGCCGAGTACCTGGCCCGCCAGCGTCCCGAGGCCGCCCGGTCTTCTCTACCACAACCCCCGAGTCTGCCGTCCTCTGGGTTGCCACCCCCTGGGATCGCCGAGTTGTACTCGGCAGCCGAGCGCAGCTCGGCCCTGTCGGGAGGTCTCTCCAAGCTCGATGCAGGCCACGGGGTGTCAACGTCTCCGTCCATGGCCGGCTTTCAGCCGGCTGCCGAGTACAACTCGGCGATCCCAGGGGCGGCAACCGCAATGGCGGCAACCCCGAAAGGGGCCACGCCAAGTCCCAGCCCCTCCGAACCCATCGCCATCGTCGGCGTCAGCGGCCGCTACCCCGGCGCACCGGACCTGGATACCTTGTGGGACAACCTCTGCGCCGGTGTCGACGCCACCGGCGAGGTGCCGCCGTCGCGCTGGGACGCCGCCGCACGCTACGACGCCGACCCGGCACGGGCGGCGGACGGCAAGCTGTACTGCCGTTGGGGCGGCTTCCTCGACGATGTGGCGGGCTTCGACCCCTTGCTGTTCGAGCTCACGCCGCTGGAGGCCAAGACCATGCACCCCGAGGAGCGCCTGCTCCTGGAGAGTGTGTGGACCACCCTGGAGGATGCCGGCTACACCCGCGCGATGCTGCGCGGCCAGCCGGTCGGGGTGTTCGTCGGTGTCAATGGCCTGAGCTACCCCTTGCTAGGGCTGGAGCGCTGGCAGCGCGGGGGCAATGTCGCCCTCGACGGCTCGTACTACCCGTTGGCCAACCGCATTTCGTACTTCTTCGATTGGACCGGCCCCAGCGTGCCGGTGGACACCGGCTGCTCGGCTGCACTGGTCGCCCTGCACCAGGCCTGCGAGGCCTTGCGCAGCGGCGGCTGCGAGGCGGCCGTGGTCGGTGGGGTGAACCTTTACCTGCACCCGGCGCGCTACTGGTACCTGTGCCGCAACCGCCTGGTCGCCACGCGGCCGGGGCTACGCCTGTTCCGTGCCGGCGGCGACGGCTTCATTCCCGGCGAGGGCGTCGGCAGCGTGTTGCTCAAGCCGCTGGCCAAGGCCCTGGCCGATGGCGACCGCATCCACGCCGTCATCAAGGGCTCGGCCGTCGCCCACAAGGGGCGCAGCAACGGCTTTCTGGCGCCCACGCCCAAGTCGCAGACGGCCTTGTATCGACAGGTGCTCGAGCAGGCCGGGGTCGACGCCGCCGCTGTGGGCTACATCGAGCTGCAATCGGCCGGCGCCGACATGGCTGACTCGGCCGAGTGGTCGGCGCTGCGCCAGGTGTACGGCACGGGGGCCTGCGCCCTGGGCTCGGTCAAGCCGAACATCGGCCACCTGGAGGCCGCCTCGGGCATGGCGCAGTTGACCAAGGTCCTGCTGCAGCTGCGCCACGGCACGCTGGCCCCCAACCTCGTCGCCGACGAGGCCAACCCGGATATCGACCTCGCCGGCACCGCCTTCCATCTGCCCGTGCGGCCGGCACCCTGGCGCGACGGCCAGCGGCGCGCGGCCATCACTTCGGCGGCTGCCGGCGGTACGGCGGTGCATGTGCTGATCGAGGCCGCGCCGGAGGGCCCGGCAACCGCCACGGGCGATGCTGGGCCACAGCTGGTGTGCCTGTCCGCCCCAACGGCCGACCGACTGCGCCGGCATGTCGCCGATGTGCTGGCCCGGCTGCGCCGCGACGACAGCCTGGCGCTGATGGATGTCGCCTACACCTTGCGCGAGCGGCGGACGGCGTTCGATTGCCGCCTTGCGCTGATCGCCCGCGACCGCGATGAGCTCATCGCCCAATTGACGCGGGCGCTGGATACGGCTGCCACGCCGCCGCCCCCTGCGATGTCGGTGGCGCAGGCCTGCGCCGACAAGGACTTGACTGCCGCGGCCGCGCTGTGGATGGCCGGCGCCACGCTCGACTGGCGCCGTCTGGGCTGCCCCGTAGGCCGCATCGTCAGCCTGCCCGGGCTGCCGTTCGAGCGCCGCCGCTGCTGGTTGTACGACGAGGACAAGGACATGAGCGACACACCGCCGGACTCGCCGGAGGCCGTCTCCGCCGGCAGCATGGTGGCGGACTACTACAACCGCATGACCGACAGCCTCAAGCGCCAGACCCTGGATGTGGAGGATGAGATGTACATCCTCTTCGCCCCGTTTGCGGACAAGGTGCCGGGTTTCTCTTGGTTGAAGGCCTTCTTCGAGCCCTCGCAGGGTCGCCAGCACCTGGATTTGATGTTAGCCAAGCAGCGCGAGCTCAAGGCCATGCTGTACCGCGATGTCGACTTCGCCCGCGTGCGGCGGGTGTTCGACATCGGCTGCGGCCTGGCCACGGACCTGATCCAGCTCGCCCGCGCTCACCCGCAGCTGCGCGGCGAGGGCTTCACCATCACCCCGCGCCAGGCCGAGGTCGGCGCCGAGCGCATCACTCGCGCCGGCCTGGACGGGCGGCTGGCGGTGCATTGCGCCGACAGCACCAAGCGGCCGTTCCCGGGCCGCTACGACTTGATCATCGGTTTCGAGGTGATCTTCCACATCGAGAACAAACAGGCGGTGTTCGCCAACATCGCCGAGCATCTGGACGACGACGGCTACCTGATCCTGGCCGATGGCGTCACCAACACCGTCACCGAGATCAACATGCCCCACCTGGGGCAGTTCACCGCCACCGCGCCACAGTTTGCGCAGCTGCTGGCCCACAACGGCCTGCTGATTCAGGACTGTGTCGATACCAGCCGCGAGATCAGCAACTTCCTCTATGACGCCGAGTTCGAGGCTAACCTGGCGTTGATCAACGCCAAGTACCCGGACCTGCAAGCGGTCGAGCACGAGCACCGCTGTTGGGACAGCTTCGGCAAGGTGCTGGGGCTGGGCTTGGTGCGCTATCTGTTGTTCACCATCCGCAAGGCCCCGGCCGGCCAGGACGAGGCGGCGCTGGCGCAACTCAACGAGGCGCGTATCGCCGAGGCCGTGCCCTACCCGGATGAACTCGCGCGGCGTCCGAGCCTGTTGGCCCCGCCACCGCCGACCACGACGCCGGCGCAGCAGCCGGCCCCGGCGCAGGTGGAGGCGCGCTTGGCGACCATTGCCGCCGCCGTGCTGGAGCTCGATGCCGAGCGCATCGACGTGACTGCGCGCTTCACCGACTACGGCGTGGGTTCCTTGCAGGGCCTGTTGCTGCTGGAGGCGGTCAACCGGCAACTGGGCGTCGCGCTCAAGATGACCACGTTGTACGACCACTCCAGCCTGCGCGATCTGGCTCGCCATCTGCTGGCGACGCATCCGGATGCGCTGGGCTCCGTGGTTACTGCCGAGCCGCCGCCCGCCGAACAGGCACAAGCCCAGCCGCAGGCCGCCCCAAGCGTGGCCGACGACGGCATCGCGGTCATCGGCATGGCCGGCCGCTTTCCCGGCGCGGCCGATGTGGAGGCGTTCTGGCGCAACCTCTGCGCGGGTGTGGATTCGGTCGCCGAGGTGCCGGCCGAGCGCTGGGACAGCGCGCGCTGGTACGACGCCGACCCCGCCGCGCCCAACCGCAGCGTCAGCCGCTGGCTGGGCGCCGCACCCGATGTCGACTGCTTCGACGCCGGGTTCTTTCGCATCTCGCCGCGCGAAGCGCTGTTGATGGACCCGCAGCAGCGGCTGTTCCTGGAGACCTGCTGGGCGGCGCTGGAGAACGCCGGCTGCGCCGGCGAGGCGATCGACGGCAGCCGCTGCGGCGTCTACGCCGGCGTCATGGGCAGCGACTACGAGAAACGCCTGGCCGATGCCGGCATGGTGCCCGAGGGGCAGACCTTGCTCGGCAACGACGATGCCGTGCTGGCGGCGCGGATTGCCTACGTGCTCAATCTCAAGGGGCCGGCGCTGACGATCAAGACCGCCTGCTCCTCCTCGCTGGTGTCGGTGCACCTGGCCTGCCGCGAGCTGCGCGGCGGCGAGGCGGACCTGATGCTGGCCGGCGGGGTGACGCTGTACCTGGATCACCGCCCGTTCGTGATGATGAGCAAGGCCGGCGGCATGCTCTCGCCCAGCGGGCGCTGCCGCCCGTTCTCCGACGATGCCGACGGTATCGCCGTGGGCGATGGCGTGGGCGTGGTGGTGCTCAAGCGCCTGGCCGACGCGCTGCGCGACGGCGACACCGTCTACGGCGTGATCCGCGCGTCCGGCGTCAACCAGGACGGGCGCACCAACGGCATCACCGCCCCCAGCATGGCCTCGCAGAAGGCGCTGGAGCTGGACGTCTACCGCCGCGGCGGGATCGACCCGGCGACCATCGGCTATGTCGAGGCGCACGGTACCGGCACCCGTCTGGGCGACCCCATCGAGGTCGCGGCGCTGAGCGAGGCCTTCCGCGCCCACACCGACCGGCGCGGCTTCTGCCGCCTGGGCTCGGTCAAGGGCAATATCGGCCACACCACCGCAGCCGCCGGCGTGGCCGGGCTGATCAAAACCCTGCTGTGCCTGCACCACGGGCTGATTCCGCCGTCCCTGCACATCCGCGCGCCCAACCCGCACCTGGCGCTTGACGAGGGCCCCTTCGTCCTGGCCGACGCCGCCCACCCCTGGCCGCGCCGGCCCGGGCAGCCGCGGCGGGCGGCGGTGAGCGCCTTTGCCTACACCGGGACCAACTGCCACCTGGTCGTGGACGAGGCGCCGCCGGTGCCGCTGCGGCCGCTCGAGACCACCGGCCCGCTGGCCGTGCCCGTGTCGGCCCGCAACAGCGATCGGTTGAGGGCCTTGGCCGGCCGTCTGGCCGACCACCTGCGCGCGCAGCCGGACCTGCGCCTGGCGGACATCGCGCACAGCCTGCGCAACGGACGGCAGGCGATGGACGCCCGCGCCGTGATCATGGCGGCCGATTGCGCCGAATTGCGCGCCGGCTTGGAGGCACTGGCCGTGGGCGGCGAGCACCCGACGCTGGTTCGCGAGCCCTCGGCCAGCGCCGATGCGCTGCTGCGGCGCTGGCTGGGAGGGGAGGCGGTGAGCTGGCCGGCACTGCCCGGCGCGCGCAAGCTGCCGTTGCCGACGTACCCGTTCGCGCGGGAGCGCCACTGGGTCGGCGGCGCCACGCCGGCCGGCCGCACCGCGCTCTACCGTATGCGCTGGCAGCCTCTGGCTCTGCCGACACCCGCTCCCTGGCCCGATGCCGTCCTGGTCTTCGATGGCGATGGCGAGCTCTCGCGCGCCCTGCGCGCGGCCGGTGCCGGGCGGGTGATCCAGGTGCAGACCGGCGAGGCCTTCGCCGCGCCGGCACCCGAGCGCTTCATCGTGCGGCCCAACAGCGACGAGGACTACCACGCGCTGTTCAGCGCCCTGGCCGCGCGCCAGGCACTGCCGCAACGGATCGTCTGCCGCGGTCGCGCCGATGACGATGCCGCCGCCCTGGGCCGGTTGCTGCGTATCGCCCGTGCCCTGCTGCGCCAGCCGTCGTCCGCCGCGTGCCGGTTCACCTGGCTGGAGACCGGCGACACCCCCTCGCCGTTGTGTGCCGCCGTCGCCGGTTTTGCCGCCGCCCTGATGCAGGAGCACCCGGGCTGGCGCTGGCAGTCGCTGTGGACCGATGGCGACCCGCTCGCCGCCCTGGCCGCGGAGTGGTCAGTGGACGATGGCGCCCACGAGGTCCGCCACCAGGGCGGCCGACGCCTGTGCCCGCGGGTGGTCGAACTGGCGGCGGCGCCGGGCGGTGCCACGCCGCTGCGCAGCGGCGGCTGTTATCTCATCACCGGTGGGCTGGGCGGAGTGGGGCGGTTGCTGGCCGGTCACCTCATCGCCCGTCACCGGGCGCGGGTCATGTTGTGCGGGCGCCGCCCGCTGTCGGCCGACGGGCAGGCAGTGCTGGCGGCCTTGCGTGCCGCGGGTGGGGAGGCCGATTACATCCAGGCCGACGTCACCCGCGGCGACGACGCGCGCACGGCGGTGGACGCGGCCATCGCCCGCTTCGGCGGCCTGGACGGCATCGTCCACGCCGCCGGCGTCAACGCCGACGGCGTGCTCGCGGGCAAGCGCGCCGACAGTATCGATGCGGTGCTCGCGCCCAAGGTGAGCGGCGTGCGCAACCTGGACGCCGCCACGGCCCATTTGCCGCTGGATGTCTTCGTGCTCCTGTCGTCGATCGCGGCCGTGGCCGGCAACGCCGGCCAGACCGACTATGCCTGTGCCAACGGGTACCTGGACGGCTTCGCCGAGTGGCGCGAGACACAGCGCGCCGTCGGCCGGCGTCAGGGGCAGTGCGTGTCCATCGCCTGGCCGTTGTGGGCCGACGGCGGCATGCGTGTCGATGCGCCCGGTCTTGCGCGGCTGGCGGCGCGGCTGGGTATGCAACCGCTGCCCGGCACTGAAGCCCTGGCTGCCTGGGACCGCATCCTCGGCGCCACCGACGCCGGCCCGCGGCGGGTGGTGTTCCACGGCGACCCGCAGCGCTTCGAGGCCGCG
>CBFGWV010000126.1:0-13199 GCA_965652545.1 uncultured Candidatus Competibacteraceae bacterium
GGACGGCGGTATCGCTGAAGCTGACCTTCGTGAACTCCTGGCGACGAGCGGTGATCTCGATACCAATGCCGATGGCACCTATGTCGAGGACAACCCCGAAGCGCAGGCATTACGGGACGATCCCAATGGCCCCGGCTATCCGGTGGATCCATTGGCGACGTCTCGTCTGAGCCTTGAGGACATCAGTCGACTTGCTGAAGAGAACGACTTCGATTTGCCGGGAGCGCATCCACACGATATCTGAATAGCTGTTCTCGATCGTCTCATTGGTCGGTATGACAGTGACAGCGTGATAGCAGGATTGGATAAGCTCACGGCGGGTCACGCCTGTTACTGACACATCATGCATCCATGATGCAATAAGGATCGGGCTTTACAGCGTGGACGCCGTACTGCGGCCCATGCTCGGGGTTCAGCCCGCGCAGGAACAAGTACAATACGCCACCGAAGTCGCGCTCGTAGTCATACCCCGGCAGGCGTTGCATCAAGAACCGGTGCACCGCGCGGGTATACAACAGGTACTGAAGATCGTATCGATGCTCGGCCACCGCCTGCAGCAACCCGGCCGGGGCGTAGTCGGTGGGGCTCGGGCCCAACCAGTTGGATTTGTAATCGACCACGTAATACCGCCCGCGCCAGCGCAGGATCAGGTCGATGAACCCCCGTATCTGACCGCTGAACGGTGTGAAATCCAGCGACGGCCCGCCGTCGGCCCAAAGCCCGCCGCGGCGCATACGCTGCTCCAGTTGCGCGGCCACCAAGCGGTCCACCCGCAGGTGGAATTCCATCTCGTTCAACCGGTCGCCCGCGGGTATATCGCGCAGCCGCAGGCCCTCGGCAGTCAGTGGGGTGTCCAGCGTACGTTGGATGAGCGTCTGTGCGGCCGAGGCCCAGTCCTCGCCGATACCCGCGGCGCGCAACGCGGTGATGATGGTACCGGTGAGTTGCATGCCGGTGGCGGTGGGGAAGTCCAGCGTCTCGAAAATGCTGTGTAGGCAGGTGCCCGCGGCCGGTCCGCGGGGGAAGGCCATGACAGGGTCCAACGGCACGTCGCTCAAGACCTCGCCGCTGTCCTCGGCCACGGTGCCATGATCGGGCCGTGTATCGGCGGCCGGCAGGTCCTCGATCAGGCCGGAGTAGCTGGTCAGACGCCAGCGCTGGCGCACCGGCGCGCGCGGGGTGTGGACACTCAGGCGCGGGGTCGGCCCGGTTTGCGGTCGGTAGTCGACCTCCCCGCTGGGCGCATCCACCAGGGCCAACGCACCGGCGGCCGCGTCGATGCACGGCTGCCATTGCCGGCGCAATGCATCGTCGCTCAAGTCCTTGTAGGCCGCCGGTGCCGTGTCACCGCCATCGAGCAGCCAGGCGAGGGCTGTGTTGTGGGCGTCCTTGAAGCCGCCCCAGAGCAGGTAGCAGGCATGTCGGGCGCGGGTCAGGGCGACATAGGCCAGGCGCAAATCCTCAGCCAGGCGTTCGCGGCGGGCCCGGGCCAGGTTGTCGGCATCCACTGCAAGGTCGAGCAGGCGCCCACCAGCGGGATCGTGCACCAACAGCGGTTCGCGGCTGTCGACATCGCGGCAGGCCCAGAGAAAGGGCAGGACGACGATCCCGTACTCCAGGCCCTTGCTTTTGTGGATGGTGACGATGCGCACACGCGCCTCGTCGCTCTCCAGGCGAAGCTGTTCGGCTTCACTGTCGATATCCGGCTCGGCCATGCGGGTGCGATAGGCGCGCAACAACGCATCGATGCCCGGTGCCTCGCGCGACATGGCCTGGATCAGCTCGGCCAGTTGTGCGAGGTTGGTCAGCCGGCGCTCGCCGTCACCCAGGCGGGCCAGTCGGGCGCCGACGTCGAACTGGGCGATCCAGCGTTGGAACATGGCCATGAACCCGTGATCGCGCCAGCTCACGTGTAATTGCTGGAGGGTATCCACCAGTCGGTCCAGTGACTGCTCATCATGGTTGAGCCGGTCGATGTGGCTGGCGTCGTAGCCCATCAGCGGCGTGGCCAATGCGCCACGGGCGACGGCCTCGTCGCCCGGCTCGGCCACAGCGGTGAGTATGGCATCCAGCCAGACGGCTTCCTCGCTGGCGAAGACGCTCTCGCGGCTGACCAGCACGCTGGCGACCCGTCGTTGGCGCAGCGCGTCCTGGACGAGCACGCCCTCGGCATGGGTGCGGACCAGTACGGCGATATCGGCCGGTTGCAACGGCCGCTCGCCAATCCGGGCGCCCGCGTCGGCAAGCAGTGCCGTAATGCCGCGGGCACCGGCCTGAGCGGCCAGTACCCGGCCGCTGGTCTTGTTGATCGCATCCTGCTCGCCGCGATCCAGCCACCACACGGTGAACGGCGCCTGGGGGACTGTCAGCGACAGCCCGGCCTCGTCGGCCTTGCCGGCGGCAACGACCGGCTCGAAGTCGATCTCGCCCCGGTGCAGGAAGGGGTCGGCGGCGCTGTCGAAGAGCGCGTTGACCGCATCCACCAGTTGCTTCGCCGAGCGCCAGTTTCTGCCCAGGGTGTAGCGGTTGCCGGCGTGGGTGGCCCGCTTGGCCGCGATGTAGGTGTAGATATCGGCGCCGCGAAAGCTGTAGATCGCCTGTTTGGGGTCGCCGATCAAGGTCAGGGCATCGCCGCCATCGGCCGGATAGATGGCATCGAAGATGGCCCACTGTTGGGCGTCGGTGTCCTGGAACTCGTCGATCATCGCCACCGGGTAGCGCGCGGCAATGCGGCGGGCGAAATCTTTGCCGCCGTGCCCGCGCAGGCTGGCGGCCAATCCGCTGAGCAAGTCGTCGAAGGCCAGTTTGCCGATACTTTGTTTGTGCAGCGGCAAGGCGGTGCGCAAGCCTTCGATGGCCTCGATCAGCAGCAGGTGGCGACGCGCCTCGCACAGCCGCAGCAGGGCCTCGGCATGTTCGAAGGCCGCGTGGGCCGGGGCGCTCATGCCCTTGCTGCGCTTGGCCGCACTGACGGCTGCATCGAGGGTGGATTGGGCCAACAGGTGAAAATCCGCCGGCAGGCCATAGTCGTCCGGCGGCTCGGTGACGAAGACCTCGATGGCGCTCAGCAAGGGCTCCAGCCGTTGCAGCTTGTAGGCGGTCTGCGCCCGGCCCAGGGCCTTGCTGCTGCGCAATTGCTCACACAACGCCGGCGCATCCTGGCCCCAGCTGTCGCAGAAGCGCTGCCACGCGGCGCGGAAGCTCGCCCCATCGCAGCCCGCGGGGTCGGGCCGGGGTTGGATGCGCAACTCGGGGATGGCGATGAAGCGCTCGATGGCCTGCACCAAGCCGTGGGGGTCCCCCCACAGCGTGGCGGCCATCGCCGCAAGGCCCGGGCTCGCGGGGTAGAAGGTTCGTCGCCACCAGTCCTCGGCTACCGCCAGAAGGAGTTCGCGACCGGAGGTGACGAACTCGGTATCGAACAAGGCACCGCTTTCGAAGGCATGCTCGCTGAGCATGCGCTGGCAGAAGCCGTGGATGGTGAAGATGGCCGCCTCGTCGACGCAGGTCAGCTCGTTGGTGAGCCAGCGGCCACTGGCGTCCGGGTCATCCAGGGCGCCGACCAGGGCGTCGACGACGGGGTCGCGAGTGGCCGGGTCGTCACGTCCGGCCAGTGCCTCCAACGCCTCGGCCAGCCGGCTGCGGATACGCTCGCGCAGCTCTTCGGTAGCCGCGACGGTGAAGGTGACGACCAGAATCTCGCGCACCGAGCGCCCGGCCAGCACATGGCGCAGGTACAAAGTCGCCAGGGTGTAGGTCTTGCCGGTGCCGGCGCTGGCCTCGATGAGCTGGCGCCCGGACAGCGGGACGGCGAGCGGATCAAGCGTCTGCATCGCCGGGCTCCGTGAAACGGCGGTGTTGGAACAAGGGCATCAACAACCGTCGCGCCCAAGTGTAGAAGGGCGCGTCCAGCGGGCGCCCGCCGCGCCAGGCGGTGGCCACCCAGGCGTTCGCCCCCTCACCCTGAAAGCCCTGGAAGGTATTGCCCTCCCAGGCACGCTGCGCTGCGCTGCCCGGTTCCTCGCCCGCATGTTCGGCGGCGGCGAAGGCCCAGGCCGTGTTGGGGAAGAACGGCAATGGTGCGTTTTGGCCGTGGCGGTAGCCCTCGACCCAGTCGGCCAGCAGTGCCAAGGCCGTGGCGGGCTCCAGCGGCTCGAAGCGCAGCGCGCCGCGGGCGGTGACGAAGCGGCTGTGGCGGCCCGAGTCGGTGGGCGGGGCGGCGTTGAGTGCCAAGTGCGCCAGCCACAGCCCGATTTCGTCGACCGGTCGCAGGCGGCCGGCACGATAGCGCAGCACACCGTCGGCCACGCGCTGCTCCAGCCGGCCGTTGAGGGTGAAACCGTCGATGTCCAGGTCCAACGCCAAGGGTGGGCGTTCGATGTTCAGCTCACGGATCAGCGTCGCCAGGGACTCGGCCTCCTGGCGCAATGGCGCAAGCACGAGCGGGCCGAAGCTCGATTGCGGCAGCAGGCCTTCGGCATTGAGCCGGTGGGCGATGCGCTCGCCGTTGCCGCCCTCGATCATGCCCTCCAGAAGGCGGCTGCGCACGGCGTAACCGGCCAGCGCATCGAGTGCGAACGGCTCGTGGTCCTGCTGCACCTCGGCTTCGCGTGGCAGGCGCAGGTTCAGCCGCTCGTTGAGGAAGCCGCGTGCCGGGTTGGCGAAGAAGCGCTCCAGGCTCAGCAAAGAGGCGGCATCGACCGGTTCGGCGGAAAGCGCGTCGGGGCAGAACGGCGGCGATGCACCACGCTCGCCGAGCGTGGCGCGGGCCGCCGGCAGCCACTGTGCGGCATAGCTGAACAGTCGCGGATCGGAGTTATCGAAGTAGCGGCGGCTGAACGGCTGCAACGGATGCACCGTAGTGATGCGGGCGCTGGGGGGCGATGTCTCGCTGCCATGGCCGCGGTCGAGCACATCGAGCAATTCATTGACGACTACGGAGGGGTTGAGACGGGCGTCGTCGCGCGGGCTCAAACCGGTGTAGCTCAGGTACAGGATGTCGCGCGCCGACAGGATGGCTTCGAGAAACAGGTAGCGGTCGTCCTCGCGTCGCGAGCGGTCGCCACGACGCGGGTTCTCGGGCATGCGGTCGAAGCTGGGTGGTCGCTCGCGACGCGGGAAGACGGTATCGTTCATGCCCAGCAGGCAGACGACCTTGAACGGCAACGCCCGCATCGGCATCAGTGCGCAGCAGGTGACCTGGCCGGTGAGGAAGCGCTGGTTGGCGCTGGCCTCGGCCAGCCGCGCTGCCAGTTCGGCGGCGACCACGCCGCGCTCCAGCGGCCCGTCGAGACCGCCGTGGCGAGTGTCCTCGACCCAGGCGGCAACCTGGGCGCGTATCGTGGCCAAGGTGTCGCTGCCACCGTCGGGGTCCGCAAAACAGGCCGCCAGGAGGTCGTTCAGCACGCCCTGCCATTGCAGCGGCGTGCGCGGCGAGGCCAGTCGCCCGCGCCATTCGGCCAGGGTATGTACCAGTGCGCACAAGCCGCCCACATCGGTGGCCGCTTGGCCTTCGATATAGGGGTAGGGGGCGACCTCCAGCACGGTTGTCGCGGCCACGGGTGCACTGGCGTAGCCGACCAGCAGGCGCTCGAGCCCGAATGCCCAGGTATGTAGCGGCTCTGGCGGCAGGGCCAGATCATGCCGGTGGCCTGCGTCCAACCCCCAGCGGATACCCGCCTCGACGATCCACTGGCGCAGGCGTTCCGGATCGCTGCCCTCCAGGGCGAAACGACGGGCAAGTTCGGGTACCTGGAGCAGGTCCAGGACTTCGCTGGCGGTGATCCGCGCCGTTGGCAGCTCCAACAGCCAGAGCAGAGCCCGCGCGAGCGCGTGGTCGCCCTCGCGGGACAGATCGGCCAGTGTCCAGGGAATGAACCGGTCGCCCTCGGCGGCACCGAAGACGGCCTCGATGAACGGGGCGTAGTCGGTCAGCGCGGGAGTCATCACCACCACGTCGCGGGGTGCCAGCCCGGGGTCGGTGTCGAACAGCGCACGCAACTGGTCGTGCAGCACCTCGACCTCGCGCAGCGGGCCATGACAGACGTGCAGTTGGATACTGCGGTCGTCGTCGGCCGGGGCGTTCATCGGCGTTTGTGCCGGATCGCGCAGGTGCAGGATGTCCGATTGCAGCCGGGCCAGCAGGTTGGCATCGCCCGGGTCGATGAAGCCGGTCTCGTCGCTGGCCGGTTCGAGTTCGTACAAGGCGTCAATGAAATCCCGGCCCTGGCGACCCAGGGAGGCCAGCAATGGGTGACCGCTGCTGCGGTGGTCGGGGTCTTCGATACGCTGGCCGCGCTGACGCCGCGCCCGCAGGCGGGCGATGGCCGTCTCCGACTGGATGTCCCCCCAATAGTCGGCACAGGGATTGAGCAGGTAGAAGCGCACGCTGCACACCGCAGCGATGGACTGCATGATCGACAGCATCGCCGGCGGCAGGGCAGTCAGTCCGAAGACGTTCACGCGCCCGGGCAGGCCGGTGGCATCCAGTGCCGTCGCACGGGTGTGGAAATCCTCCAGCAGACGGGCGCGGTGCACGGCCGGTCCATCGTGATGCTCGAGCACGGCCCGCCACAACCAGCCCTGCCAGTCGTCGTCGGCCGGCTCGCCGGCCTCCCAGGCCAGGATCCAGTCAGGGCGGTAGACCAGGTACTGGTCGTACACATCGGCCAGCCGGCGCGAGAGCTGGTACAGGCGCAGTGGCCGCGGGTCCCGTGCCAGGTACCGGTTCAGCACCGCGAAACGCGCATCGTCGACGAGCGAGGGGAGGACGGCGAGAAGGCGCCAGGTAAGGGCGTCACGGTCGAAGCCCGACACCGGCGGCACCTGCGCCGCCTGGCTGGCGAACACCCGCCAGAGAAAGCGTGCGGGCAGGCAGAAGTCCAGATTGGCGGCTACACCGTTGCGCTCGGCCATGCCCTGGGCCACCCAGCGCGCCATGCCCTGGCTCTGGGTGATCACGGTCTCCGGCGTGAAGACATCGTCGCTTGCACCGGCGGCCGTATCGGCAAGCAGGCGATCGAGCAGGACGTCCAGGCGATTGCTGTGAAACAGGTGGAGCATGGGCTACCGGTGCTGGGGCCGTGCGGCGGAAAACGCAGGTCTACACTACGCGGCGGGTGGAACGCTGGCCAGTCACTCGATACCGGCGCGGCGCGCGATCAGCAGATCGATGGCACCCAATACCTCGTGCAACGCGCCTTCCAATGGTGTGAGGGCGTCGCGGGCGGGGCTGTGACCGGCGGCGAGCGCCGCTTCCAGCGTCCTGGCCTCATCGGCCAGGGCGTGCGCACCGATGGTTTCGGCAAGGCCCTTGAGGGTATGCAGGAGACGATGGGCGACCTCCTGCTCACCGGCGTGCAGGGCATCCTGCAGGCGGGCGATGGCGGTCGACTGTTGCTCGCGGAAGCGGCTGAGCACATTGAGCAGCAAGTGCTGGTCGCCATCCATGTGCCGTAGCCCGTCGCTCAGACAGATACCCGGCAGTCGTCCGGGCAGGCCGCTGCCATCGTCCAGGGTGGACGGCGGCAGCCATTGGGCGATCGCCTCCAGCAGCCTGGCCATGGCGAACGGCTTGACCACATGACCGTCCATGCCCGCCTGGATGCAACGCTCGCGGTCCTCTGGGAGCACGCTGGCGGTCATGGCCAGTACCGGCAGGCCCTGGCCGTCGGCGCGCTGGCGGATGGCGCGAGTGGCGGTCAGCCCGTCCATGCCGGGCATCTGTACATCCATCAGAACCAGGTCGACGGCCTGGCGATCCAACTGACGCAAGGCCTCACGGCCGTCGGCCGCTTCGATCACCTCGGCACCGCTGCGCATCAGCAGCTTGCGCGCCACGTCGCGGTTGATGTCATTGTCATCGACCACAAGAATGCGCCGCCCGTTGAGGGGCAGCTCGAGCGGCGTGGCTGCCGGTGCGGCGGCCAGCGGCTTGCCGTACAGCAGCTCGAGCAACAGCCTGTGCAAGGCGCCGGCAAGCACCGGCTTGGCCAGTATTGCCCGCCCGTGCTGTTCCCACCGGGCCACCCCGCGGCCAGGCTCGGCGGACATGACCACAAACGGTATCGCACGCCCTTCGGGTGCCAGCCGATCGAGCCAGGCATCGGAGTCCACCTGCGCCGTATCGGCGATCAACAGCAGCCGTGGCAAGGAGGCCAGGCGCCCGCTTTCGAGGGTGGCGAGCAACTCGTCCACAGTCTCGAAGCCCAGGGCCACCGCACCTGACTGCTCGAGGAGGTTCATCACCACATGACGGGCGCGCTGGTGCGGCTCGACCACGACGACGACGGGGTGATCGGTAAAGCGTTCCAAGGGCTGCTGGTCGGGGTCCACCGCCAGCGGCAGAGTGACCTCGAAGGCGCTGCCCTCGCCCGGGGCGCTGAACGCCTGGATGCGTCCGCCCATGGCGCGAGCCAGATGACGGCAGATCGTCAAGCCCAGCCCGGTGCCGCCGTAGCGCCGGCTGACGGATTCGTCCGCTTGGGCGAAGGCATCGAACAGGCGCTCGATATGCTCAGCGGGCATGCCGATTCCGGTATCGCGTACCCGAAAACGCAATATCAGGCGGTCGTCACGGCGTTGGTGCAGCTCGATCGCCAGCTCGACCTCACCCCGCTCGGTGAACTTGACCGCGTTGCCGCACAGGTTGATGAGGATCTGGGTCAATCGTCCGGCATCGCCCACGAAACGCCGTGGCAGGCCTGGGTCCAGGCGCACGATCAGTTCGACCGGCTTGCCGGCCAGCGGGGTGCGGGTGACGCCGCAGACCGTATCGAGCACCGACTCGAGCAGGAACGGCGCCTGCTCCAGCGTGAACTTGCCCGCCTCGATCCGCGACAGGTCGAGGATGTCATTGACCACCGCCATCAAGGCCTTGGAGGCGTGCCCGAGCTTGCTGACATAGTCGGTTTGCAGGGGGTTCAACGGGGTGGTGTCCAGCAGTTGGGTGAGCCCCACCACCGCATTGAGCGGCGTGCGGATCTCGTGGCTCATGCGTGCCAGGAAGTCGCTCTTCGCCGTGTTGGCCCGCTCGGCATCGTGACGGGCGTCGGAGAGGGCGGCCTCCATGGATTTGCGGTCGTTGATGTCCACCCAATACCCGTTCCACACCACGCTGCCGTCGGCACGAAAGCGCGGCTCGGCATGCCCGTGCATCCAGCGCACACGGCCGTCGGCGCAGCGCATGCGAAAGTCGTGCTGCCAGGTCGTCAGCGCGTTGGCCGCCTCGCGCATGGAGTCGTCCACCGCCTTGCGGTCCTCATCGACAATGGCATCGAGCACGCGGGTGAAATCGGCCATGGCCTCGGCCGCGCTCAAGCCGACCAGCGTCTTAATACGGCTGCTGACGAAGGCCAGGCGCCGGCCCCCGTCTTTGGTACGGATGAACTGGTACACCGCGCCGGGCAGGTTCTCGGTGATGGCCAGCAACTGCGCATGAGCGTCGTCGGCTTCGATTTCGGCCGCCCGTCCGTGCCGCACGGCGCGGCGCAGTCGATAGTTCCACAACGCCAGCACCGCCAGTAGAACCGCGAGGAGTACCACCGCCAATGGCAGTGGGCGCGCCCAAGGCGGCCAATCTCCGGTTTTCGGCAGCGGGCCGAGCCAGCGCTGGGCGATGCGCTCGCGCTCGCCCGGTGGCAGGGCGAGCAGCGCGCGGTCGAGCAGCGGCTTCAGCGGCGCCAGGTCGGGGTGCAGTTCCAGACGTACGCTTTGTGCGAACTGAGCCAGAGGCACGGCGACCGCAAGCCGCCCCAGGTACGCCTCCTGAATAAGGGCATTGGCCAGCGGCGCCGCTGCCATGGCGGCCGCGGCCTCGCCCTTGTCGACGGCATCCAGGGCCTGGCGCAGAGAGGGAAATGTGGCGAGTGCCAGATCCGGCGCCAGACGCCGGATCTGTTCGGCGTCGGAGTACGCGCCGACCAGCGCCAGCGGCCCACCGTCCAGGTCGCTGAGTGCGCCGATATACGGCGCATCCAGACGGGTGATCAGTACCGCCGGCAAGGTGATCAATGGGGCGCTGAGCACATGCTCGCGCTCTGGATTGAGGTCTACGGCGGTAAGAATATCGATGCGCCGCTCATCCAGTGCGGTGTGCAAACTGTCGCGATCGAGCTCGGGCACGATCTGGATGGTCAGCCCCAACTGGGCTTGCGCCAAGCTGAGGTACTCGGCCACGATGCCGCGGTGACGACCTTCGGCGTCGAAGAAATCCAGCGGCTGGGCGTTGGCATCCGCGCCATAGCGCAGGGCCGGCAGCCCATCGAGCCAGGCGCGCTCTTCCGCCGTCAGTGGCAGGGGCGGTGGTGTGTCCAGACGCAGGTCCGGCAGGGTCGGTATCCAGCGCTGACGGAGGGCGCGGTGGTCGTCGTCCGCCAGTTGGAACAGGGCGTTGTCCAATGCCTGCACCAATTGCGGGGCATCGAGGCGAACGGCAATGCGCAGATCGCCGGTGCGCAGTTGCGGAGCCGGGGCGGCGATCACCAGGTTGGACAGCAGGTGGCGCTCGATCAGGGTGCTGGCCGAGGGCAGTAAGCCGACATACGCATCGGCCTTGGCCGCGGCGACGTCCTCCAGCGCCTCGCGGGTATCGGCGACCAGACGCAGATCGATCTCCGGATGACGGGTACTGAGGATGCGCTGGAGGGCGTAGCCGGACTCCACCGCCACCGTGCGTCCGCCGAGGTCGGCGAGGCTTTGAATGTCATTGCTGTCGCGGCGTCTGACGATCACCGGCAAGGTATCGATGAAGGCGCTGGTGAAGCGCATGCGGGGGGTGCGGTCCGGGGTGCTGGCCACTGCCGGGGTGAGGTCGATCTCACCGTCGATCAGCGCCTGTTCGACATCCGCCCAGGTCTGGAACAGACGGTAGTCGAGCCGCACGTCGCTGCGCGCGGCCAGCAGCGCGAGGTAGTCGACCGCCAGCCCCTCGGGCCGGCTTTGCGCATCGAGTTGGTAATAAGGTGGGAAAGGGTCGCTGGAGATCCCCACGACAAAAGGCTGATGCGCATCCAGCCATTGCCGTGTGGCCGGAGCGAGTTGGACCGTGCCGGTCTCCTGCGCGACTGCGCTGGAGGCGGCCAAGGCCACGCACAAGGCGAGCAGCACGGCGACCCAACGGATGGGCCACCCCACGTTCGATACCCTTGTGGCGATCTCGCCGATGGATCGCCTGCTGGACACCTCGATACCTCCTGCCGTTACGGGTGGACTTTACCTTGTCCTGATGCAACGGTCTGCGGCCGGGTGGCCGTATCCGATGCGCTCGATCGACGTCAAGTGTTCGAGTTCCGGACAGTCCCGTATTTGCTAGCCGCCAAGTTCGCGGCCTTCGTGTTGATTAACGGTGGCGTAACGTACGTTGTAGTTCATTCGCCGTGGCTTCGCTCGAAAGCCGTACCGGATCGGTCGGTGCGAGTATCCATCCGAAGTCGTCGGTGAAAACCGTCTCGAAGTACGGATGCAGGCCCCGTGTATCGAGTGCCACGACTCGGTTGCCGATGATCAGCAAGTCGGCGTCGTGCCGGGCGAGGATGGCGGCCAGTTCCTGGCCGGGCAACAATTCGTACTGGCCGGTGGCCGTCACGCCCTTGAAAAGCTGGTGATAGCGGCCCGGGCCGAACCAATCGCCCACGACCTGACCGGGAAAATGATAAGCGGCGCTCTCCAGATCGACTTGGAAAACCGTTGGATCCGGGTCGTCCGCCAGACGCCGGCCGGCCTCCAGCATCAGGCCCGCGCCTTTGACCGACTGTGCCAGGTAGCGGGTTTCACCCTCGGCGACGATGGCGTGGGCGATCCGCGCATGGCGCCAGCCGAGAATCCCCGCGACCAGCAGGACGATGGCCGCGGCGGCCGTCATCACGGTACGGCCGTTCAGGGGCGGCACCAGCGGGGGTACGAGGCTGACTAGGCGCTGGGCGATGAATATGAGGACGATACCGGCCAGCGGAATGGCCGGCATGATGTAACGCTCAACCTGCGAGCTGAAAAACCAAACCACATAGAGGCTCAGCGTGATGGCCGACACGGTCCGCAGCCCCGGGCCCAGGCGGCGGACCCAGACCCACACGAGGGCGGGTGCAAGCAGTTGCACGGCCGAGATGCGTGCCGCCGCCAACGGCAGTTGCGCAAGTGTCTTGTCGGTGCCGTGGAGGGCTTGCTCGGCGTACTGCCTGGCCATGTCGGCGGCATCCCAGTACCGGTAGCCGAATACGCTGGAGGCGATGGGGTGGACGGGGTTGCCGCTGTACCACGCGTTGCGCGCATACCAGAAGCCACCGACCAGCACCGCCGTGGCGGTGAACAGCAGGGCGGGACGCAGGCTGCGACCCTGGACGAGCAAGGCAAGCCCGAGCAGACCGAAGGCGGGCAGGGCGAAGTATTTAGTGCCGATGGCGCCGCCCATGGCCAGACCGCCGAGCAGCAGCCAGCCGTTGTGCCGGGGTTCCTGCTCCACCCACAAGGCGGTCGCCACGATGCTGACGCTCACCAGGAATGTCAGCGTAAGGTCCACGTAGGCCAGATCGAGATGCAACCTGATCAACGGCGTGGCCAGGAGCACGGCGACGGCCCCCACGGCGGCGACGCGCTCGCGCAACCAATGGCGGGCCGCCCCCCAGACGAGCACGGTAGTGAACACACCTACCAGCCAGCACAAGGCTTGGACCAGGTCGCTCCCGCCGAGACCTAATCCCTGCGCGAACAGCAGATGCATGTGGTGCGGCAGCAGGGGAAAGCGTCGGTACGGGTCCAGCACCAGCCCGCCCGCGTCGAGATACTCACGGGCGTACGGCAGGTGGTACATGGTGTCGTCCCAATAATGCGGTGGGATCACCACATCGGGCACGACAGCAATGAGCACCGCCAGGAACGGCAGCAATAGTGCATCGTCGCGATCGGGCACCAGCCCCGCAAAGGCCCCGCGGCCGGCCCAACCGGCCAGTGCCGACAGTACCAGCCCATGGACGACCACGGCCGGGCCGGTCGCCAGCAGTCCGGCACAGGCCAGCAGCAGCGCGATGAGCATCGCCAGGACCAGGCCAGAGGCGAACGCCAGGCTCAGGCGCAGGGGTAGGTTGAGCGCGCCGATGCGCCCCCTGGTCAGGCGGTGGCTCAAGGCCAACCCCTGGCATAGGAGCAGCGTGCCGATCAGGCCGGTCAGGCCCAGCGTGGCGAACAGCTGCCCAAGGAACCCCGAT
>CBFGWV010000127.1:0-13132 GCA_965652545.1 uncultured Candidatus Competibacteraceae bacterium
GCCCGCGAACGGGGGCTGCGCAGCCTGCACGGCGATGTGCTGGCGGAAAACACCGCCATGCGAGGGCTGGCGGCGGCCATGGGGTACGAGGAGACGGAGGTCGGAGACGGCATTATCCGGGTGGAGCGGAGGGTGTGATGGTTTTTGAGTTTTAAGTTTTAAGTTTTAAGTTTTAAGTTTTCCAGCTTCCAGAGTGCTGGCGCCGCCACTATCGGTTACCAAGGCCAAAGCTGCCAAGCACGGCAAGAAGAGCGTTGTTCGGTAGGTCTGGCCAGCCACAGTCCTTGAAAACTTAAAACTTAAAACTTAAAACTTAAAACTTAAAATCCTACCCCCTCAACCGCTGCCGCACCAGTTTCAGACCCCACTGGTACCTGATCAGCAACGGCCACACGGCGGCACTGGCCCATACCAGGCCAATCATGGCAAAGCGATGGAAAAGGCCGCCGGAGAGGCTGATGACCATGATGAAAACGATCAGGCCCAATACCAGCACGAGACCTTGGACGAGCAACTCCTGGGCCAGTGCCTGAGTCGCGGCATGGACGCGTGCCGCCTTGGCGCCGGTGGCACGGCGCAGGCGGCGGGCGAGGGTGCTGGCATCGACGAACAGCCAGAACGTCCAGGCCAGGGCACCGATGAGCAGGAGGAGGCCGCCTTGTTCGTGGATCGCCGTCCATATCGGCTGCAACGCGCCACGAACACCGATCGCCGTGGCCATCGACAGACAGACGCCCGCCGTAAACACCGAAAACGATATGAGCCGGGCAGGAAACTGCCGCAACCGCCGGGACTGACCCTCGAAATCCACACCTGCTCCGGGCTCGCTTTTTTGCAAGGCTAAACCAAGCTTCGGAGCAACGGTAGCAAACAAGTGTCAAGACACTGCGTCACCCGGCGTTGACATGTTTAATTTGAGTATCAAAATAAAACACAGCGGGATAACGAAAACACAAGGCGCCGTCAGGCTCCTGGGCCCGTGACCACCGAAGGACAAGGAGAGCACATGAACAAAGTCGCCCGATTCTGCCGCCACACCGCACTACTGCTGGCGGTCGCGATCCCCTCGCTTGCCCAAGCCGATCCGGTCGTGGGCGTCAGTTGGTCGAACTTCCAGGAAGAGCGTTGGAAGACCGATGAAGCCGCCATCAAGAACACTCTCGATGCGGCTGGTGCGAGCTATTTGTCCGCCGATGCCGGCGGTTCCGCCGAGAAGCAGCTTGCCGACATCGAGAGCCTGATCACCCGTGGCGCAGAGGTGTTGATCGTCCTGGCCTGGGATTCCGACGCCATACTGCCGGCCGTCGCCCGTGCCCAGGCCGAGGGAATACCCGTAGTCGCCTACGACCGCCTCATCGAGGCGCAGGAGGTGTTCTACATCACCTTCGACAATGTCGAGGTCGGCCGGATACAAGCCCGCGAGGTGCTCAAGCATGCACCGGAAGGCAACTACGTGCTGATCAAGGGCGCCTCCACCGACCCGAATGCCGACTTCCTGGCACAAGGCCAGAAAGAGGTCCTGCAGCCCAAGATCGACAGCGGTGAGATCACTATCGTCGGCGAGCAATACACCGAAGGCTGGCGGCCCGAGGTGGCCCAACGCAATATGGAACAGATTCTGACCGCCAACGACAATGCCGTCGATGCCGTACTGGCGGCCAATGACGGCACCGCCGGGGGTGTGGTGGCCGCGTTGCAGTCCCAAGGCATCACCGATGTGCCGGTATCCGGGCAGGATGCGGACCACGCCGCGCTCAACCGCGTCGCCCGCGGCGTGCAGACCGTCAGTGTATGGAAGGACTCGCGCGAGTTGGGTAAACGTGCCGCCGAGGTCGCTCTGGCGCTGGCCGGGGGCACTGCGCTGGCGGACGTCGAGGGCGCAGGCACCTGGGACGGCGGCCCCAAGGGTATAAGCATGGCCTCTATCCTGCTGGCACCGGTGCCGATCACCCGCGACAATCTCGACGCGGTGGTGGACGCCGGCTGGATCACGCGTGAGGCGGTCTGCCGTGAGGTGACCGACAACCCGCCGGCCGTGTGCCAGTAACCGCGGCCGCTCGGCTTCAAGGAACGGTGCCATGAGCTCCACTGCACAGACCGTGCACTCACGCTTGCGCGATTACCAGATCGACCTGCGCCTGCTGGCCATGATCGGTGTGCTGGCCGCCATATGGGTCGGGTTGCACCTCATCACCGATGGGGTGTTTCTCACGCCACGCAACCTCTACAACCTGGCGGTGCAGAGCTCGGTCATCGGCATCATGGCCTGCGGCATGGTGCTGGTCATCGTCTGCCGGCACATCGACCTGTCCGTCGGTTCGGTGCTCGGTTTCACCGGCATGATGATCGCCTGGCTCCAGGTCGAGATGCTGCCACCGGAGGCGGCGTGGAACTGGCCGCTGACCATCGTGATCGGTCTGGCGCTGGGTGGGCTCATCGGTGCCTGGCAGGGTTGGTGGGTGGCCTACCGGGGTATTCCGGCCTTCGTGGTCACATTGGCGGGGTTGCTCATCTTCCGCGGTGCGGCCTTCCTGGTGACCGACGGCCGCACCGTGGCGCCGCTCAACCCAAATTACCAGAACCTCGGCGGCGGCCTGAACGGTTCGATCGGGGCCACCTGGAGCTGGCTGCTCGCCGCCTTGGCCATCGCCGCCATGGTCGCGCTGGCCGCCCGCCAGCGCGCCAGCCGCAGGCATCATGGGTTCCAGGTCAAACCGTGGCCGCTGGAGCTGGCCTTGCTGGTCGCCGGCGGCGGGGTGATCGTCGCCTTCGTGATGGTCATGAACGCATACACCCAGCCGCGAAGCGACATCCCGCGCGGCATTCCGGTGCCGGTGCTGATCCTGCTGGCGGTGGTGGCCATCATGAGCTGGCTGACGCGTGCGACGCGCTTCGGCCGCTACGTCTTCGCCCTCGGCGGCAGTCCGGAGGCCGCCGCCCTGGCAGGCATCAACGTCAAACGGGTGACCGTGTGGGTATTCGCCATCATGGGCCTGCTCAGTGCGGTCGCCGCCGTGGTGCTCAGCGCCCGGCTCAACGCCGGGACCAACTCGATGGGCACGCTGTCCGAGCTCAGCGTCATCGCCGCGGCGGTCATCGGCGGCACCTCGCTGGCCGGCGGGGTCGGCTCCATCGCCGGGGCGATATTGGGTGCGGTGATCATGCAAAGCATGGAGAACGGCATGGTGCTCATGGGTGTCTCCAGTGCCGTCCGCCAAGTGGTGATCGGGGTGCTGCTGATTCTGGCGGTCTGGATCGACACGTGGCACAAGCAGCGGGGAGGGCGGTAATGGTCGCGCAGGCATTGCTTCAAGCCGTCGGTATCCACAAGCGCTTCGGCGGCGTCCATGCCGTCGAGGATGTCAGCATCGACGTGTATCCGGGCGAAGTCGTCGGCGTGCTCGGGCACAATGGGGCCGGCAAATCCTGCCTCATAAAGATCATCTCCGGCGCAATGAGCCGCGATGATGGGCAAGTCATCGTAGACGGCTCGCCGGCACAGCTCGACAGCCCGCGCGATGCCCGCGCCCTGGGTATCGAGACCATTCATCAAACCCTGGCGCTGGCCGACAATCTCAATGCCTCTGCCAACCTGTTCCTGGGGCGGGAGCTGACCACCCGCTGGGGCACCCTGGACGAGGACGCCATGGAAGCCGAGGCGCGCAAGGTGCTGGCCCGGCTCAACCCCAACTTCACCAACCTCAACGACCCGGTGTGCAATCTCTCCGGCGGTCAGCGCCAAGTCATCGCCATCGGGCGGGCGCTTCAGTTCAAGACGCGCATTCTCATCATGGACGAACCGACCGCGGCCCTGGGGCCGTCGGAGACTGCCATGGTGGCCGACCTGATCAAACGGCTGAAGGCCGAGGGCATCGGCATCCTGCTGGTCAGCCACGACATGCATGACGTCTTCCGCCTGTGCGACCGCATCATGGTGATGAAGAACGGCCGCTGCGTGGGCAGCCATCCGATCGAGGAGGTCACCCAGGACGATGTGCTCAGCCTCATCATCCTAGGCCGCCTGCCGCAAGACTGGCGACCGCGCAATATGACAACCGATTAGAGCAACTGCGCATCCGCGGCCTCCAGGGCCGTGGCGACGCCACCGATGCATGAGAGGTCCTGGTCCCAGGGGTGGGCGATGATGCGCGTATCGCCGATGAGGTCATCGACCAGGGCCTGCTCCAGCGTCGCCTGCATGCTGGATGCCATCAATTCGAAGCCGCGCACACCGGCGCCGGTCACCACGACGATGTCCGGGTCGAGCAAGGCCAGGACATTGGCCAAGCCCAGCCCAAGGGCCCGCCCAGCGCGCTCGAACACCGCGCGCGCGTCGGTATCGCCCCCGCACGCTCTGGCGGTGAGTAGGCGCATCTGCTGCTCCGTGGGGTGGAAGCGTTCGCTGGGAGGCAGCTCCAGGGTCGCTACCGCCTCACGGTACAAGGCATAGTCGCTGATGTAAGCCTCGATACAGCCGTGTTTACCGCAGGCGCACAGCGGGCCGTCGATACCGACCTTGGTATGGCCGAATTCCGCGGACGCCCCGCTGGCACCCAAGTACGGTTTGCCATCGACCAGCAGGCACATGCCCACACCATTACCGAGCATGACCACTGCCACATGGCGATACGCGGCGAACTGGGGCTGCGCGGCCACGGCCTGGCCGACCGCATTGGCGTCGTTATCGAGGATGACCGGGCAGTGCAACGCCGCCCGCAGGCGCTCGGCCAAGGGTACGTTGCGGGCGGACAGCGCCGGGGACCAGACAATGCTGCCGGCCAGCGGCGCCACGATACCCTGCACCGCCATGAACACGCCGGCGAAGTGGCGATAAGCCGCCTGCACTGCGGCACGCAAGGCCTCGACCTTGTCGATGATCAAGGCGCACAAAGCCTCCGGTTCGAGCACTCGCGTATCCAGCGTGTAGATCACCCGCTTACGGATCGCGCCCTTGAAATCGCCCACAGTCAGGTGGATCTCGTTCGTGGACAAGCGGATACACACCGCAAAGCTGGCCTGTGCGTCCAGATCCACCAGCGTTTTGGGCCGGCCACGGCCGCGGCCGGCGGCAATCTCGGGTTCAAGCTCACGAATGAGGCCGCGGCTGCGCAACTCGGTGGTGATGGCGGTGACGGTCGCTGGGCTCAACCCGGTCATTGGGGCGAGGTCCACCCGCGCGACGGGGCCGCAGGCGCGAAGCGTGCGCAGCAGGCTCAAGCTGTTGGTGAGGCGAATCGTCTCGGTGGTGGCAGCAGCCATAGATCTTGGCGCGATATCCGCAACCGGGGAATGAACCCCGGCAGTATACCCAAGCCTGCCGCGTGCACCGGTCAGATCGGACGCGGCTTACCGAAGAAGTAGCCTTGGTAGAGCTCTATGCCCAGGTCACGGCAGATATCGACCTGCGACTTCGTTTCCACGCATTCGGCCAATGTCCGGCAGCCCATATCCTGCACAAGACTGGAGAGCGTGCCGAGAAACCGGTGATGCGGTGAGCCGACCGTGTCGAGCTTGGCGATCAGCCCTTGGTCGAACTTCAGCACATCCGGCGTGACTTCGATCAGCTCCAGTAGCCGGGCCTGCCCGGCGCCGAAATCGTCATAGGCCAAGCCGATGTTCAGCGCCTGAAGACGGGATTTCATATCCTCCATGAGTTTGAGATTGGTCACCGCGGCTTCGTGGATCTCCAGCACCAGCTGCAACGCCGGCCAGCGCTCGCGGACTGCGACCAGCTCCGCCATCAGGCGATCCGGCTCGTCGAGTTCCCGCGGGTGGGTGTTGAAGAAGATCGGTTCGGCAATACCCGCCGCCGCGGCCTGTGCCAGCCCGACGCGCCGCAGCAGCTCGCTGAACTCCACGGCTTTGTCCATGGACTCCGACAAGGCAATCAGCACCCCGGGGGACGGCGGCAGATCGGGATGTGTGCCGCGCCCCAGCAGTTCGTAAGCCAGCAGCTTGCCGTCGCCATCGACGATAGGCTGGATGTAGCCCTCCACCTGCGCGCGCTCCAAAAGCTCGACGAACTGGCGCGCATGGGGAGAAAACCGCTGCTGCAAAGACTTCATACCGACGAGCGTATGGTCGTCGTCGGTAAACGTGTCGCAGGAGAGCGCATCGGCCGCCTCTTCAATGAAGCGGAACTCTGTCTCGGCGAAGTGCACCACATCGCCGTTGCTGACGACGACACTGTCGCCGATGCGCTGGTGATTGAGAAATGTGCCGTTGGTACTGCCCAAATCGGTGAGCACGATCTCGCCATCGACCCCGTGCTCAAAGCGCGCGTGGCGACGGGAGATACGCGAGGTGGCCAACACCAGATCGCAGTCGGGCGCGCGCCCGACGACAAAAGGCAGCTTGCTGATCGCCGTCCGATGCAAACGGCCGACAGCGGCGAACGCCTCTAGAAAACACACCCGGTCCATGCCCGCCCCCCGGCCATCGCACATTGTGTGGAGCATAGCAGAGGGGACGGCGACACCGATCCGGTATCGTCCAGCGGGCGGGCAAACCGGCGCCTTCCGTGCAGCTACTCCTGACCCAACTGTCGGGACAAGCTGGCGGCGGCCGTCACCAGGCTGGCGATATAGTCGCTGCGGTTTCGCAGCCCATCCTCGCGCGGCGCTACCAAGCACAAGGTGGCGATACAGGTCTTGTCCGGCTGATAGACCGGCGCGGCGAAACAATGGGTGAAGCTATCGACGATGCTGTCGAAGGTGAAGTACCCGTCCGTCTGGGCCGCACGTACCTGTTGGAGGAACGCCTCCGGCGCCAGCCAGTCGCCGTTGGGCAGTTTGAAATCTTCTTGGGGGATGAAATCGAGGATGGCCTCGTCGCTCATGTGCGCGACCAGCAGCCGCCCCGACGCCGTCCAGGGAATGGGGACCGATTCGCCAACGTTGGACGAGATACGAAACGGCCGAGCCCCTTCCTTCATCAGGGCAACGGTGTATTTGTTGCCATCGAGCATGCACAGCTGCGCGGTTTCGCGGGTTTGCTCAGCAATGCGGGCGAGCAGGGCGTCGCACTCGCGCATGAGGTCGAACGCCTCGGCATAGGCGGTACCGAGAAAGTACAGCTTGCGGCCGAGGAATACCCGGCCATCGCTGCCGCGGTATTCGAGCACCTCATGCCGAAGCAGCAGGTTGACCAACTCGTATACCGACGAGCGTGGCGCACCGATATGGGCGGCGATCTCGTTGGGCCGCATGGGCTCGCGTCGCGAGCGAAGGAAATCCAGGATCTCGAACGCCCGGTCCAGGCCGCGCGCGCGGCGATTTGACGCATCCTCGGTTACTGCGCTCATGTGTCCTCTCGATGCCTGCGCTTGTAGGCCACGCAGTCGACCTCGACCTTGCAGTCGACCATCATCCGTGACTGCACGCAGGCGCGGGCAGGGGGGTTGTCGCCAAAGTATTCCGCATAGACCGTGTTGAATGTCCAGAAATCGCGCGGATCGTCCAGCCACACACCGATACGCACGACATCCTCCACCCCGTAGCCGGCCTCATCGAGAATGGCAATCATGTTCTCGATGGCCTTGCGGGTTTGCGCAATGATGCCACCGTCGATGATCTCGCCACCGTCCATGGGGACTTGGCCCGATACGAACAGCCAGCCATCGGCCTCGGCTGCGCGAGCGAACGGTAAGCCCTGCCCACCGGCACCGCGCTCACCGGCGCCATAACGCTTGATCGTCACGTGGGTATCTCCTTTTTGATAATCAGTTGAACGTGGATGATTTGAGAAACTCGGCCAGACGTTCGGTGCGCGGATTGACGAACATCGTCCGCGGATCGCCTTCCTCGCCGATGCGGCCCTGGTTCATGAAGATCACACGGGTCGAGACCTCGAAGGCGAATCGCATCTCGTGGGTGACCAGCAGCATTGTCATACCGTCTCTGGCCAGGTCTTTGATGACTTGCAGCACTTCGTTGACCAGCTCCGGGTCCAGTGCCGAGGTCACTTCGTCGAACAGCATCAGCTTGGGGTTCATGGCGATGGCCCGGGCGATGGCCACCCGCTGCTGCTGCCCACCGGAGAGCTGGCCGGGGTGGTGATCGCGGCGGGCGAGGAGGCCGACCCGGTCCAGCCAGCGTTCGGCCACCACCCGAGCCTCGTCGCGGCTTTGTTTCTTGACCTTGACCAGCCCCAGCATCACGTTCTCGCAGGCGGTCATGTGCGGGAACAGATTGAAGTGCTGAAAGGCCATGCCGGTGAGAGCCCGCTGGCGGATGATCTGCGCCTCGCTGTGCCGACGCCGAACGCTGTCGCGAACCTCGTAACCGATCGCCTGACCGTCGATGTGGATGCTCCCCTCGTCGAAATCCTCCAACATGTTGATGCAGCGCAGCATGGTGGTCTTGCCCGAGCCGCTGGAGCCGATCACACACACCACGTCGCCGCGGGCCATGCTGCAATCGACCCCTTTGAGCACCTCCAAGTTGCCGAAGCGCTTGTGGAGGTTGCGAATGTCCAAAAGATTCATGAGGGCACCGTGACCTTTCGCTCCACGAAACGGCCGAAGCGCTCGATGGCGAAGTTGATCGTGAAATAGAGAAAACCGGCGAAGAAGTAGAACGGCAGGCTCATGAACGTGCGGGAGATGATTTCCTGTGTGCTCAGCAGCAACTCACCCACGCCGATGATCGACAACAGGGTGGACGCCTTGACCATCTCCGCCGCCGTGTTGACCCAGGTGGGCAGCGCCTGGCGAATAGCCTGGGGTGCCAACACGTAGGCAAAGGTCTGCCAGAAGCTCAGGCCGATGGCCTTGGCCGCTTCGGTCTGTCCCTTGGGGATGGCCTGCAGCGCACCGCGGACGATCTCCCCCACATGTGAGCTACAGAACACCAGTAAAGCCAGCACTCCGGCCTGGAAGGGCCGAAGCTGCAAGCCAATCGTACCCAGCACGTAATAACTGGCCAGGACCAGCACGAGCACTGGAGTCCCGCGGACGAAGTCCGTATAGGCGCGGGTCAGCCAGCGCAGGGGTCTTGCGCCATAGGTCAGCGCGAGACCGACCAGGACACCCAGAACCGTGCCGGCAACGATGGCCAGTGTGGCGATGGACACGGTTACACCCAAGCCACGCACCAATGGCCAGCGGGCGAGCCAGAGCTGATGGAAGAAGTCGCTCAGTTCCATGGCCGTCATCGCGGAACGCTCAGACGGCGCTCGAGCAGTCGCAGCAGCGCGGCCAGAATCGAGCAAGTGAAGACGTACAGGCAGCTTGCGACGATCCAGGTCTCGATGACGCGAAAGGTCTCGGTGTTGATCTTGCGCGCCTCGTAGGTGAGTTCCGGCACGGCGATCGCCGCGGCCAGGGAGGTGTCCTTGAACAAGGAGATGAACGTACTGCCCAACGAGGGCAGCACGTTGCGGACCATCACCGGAAGGATGATGGAGGTGCGGATCTGCCCCTCGGACAGACCGATGGCCAACCCCGCCTCGCGCAGCCCCGGCGGCACCGACAGCAGACCGGCGCGGAACACTTCGGCCAAGTACGCGCCGGAATACAGTGCCAGCGTAAAGACGAAGGATTCGATCTTGCCCAACCGCACCCCCAACTGGGGCAGGGCAAAGTAGGTGAACAGGATCAGCACCAGAATGGGCGTATTGCGGATCACCGTGACATACAACCCTGCCGGCACTTTGACCCAGCGCTGCCCGGACACCTGCACGAACGCAACGACCAGGCCGATGAGACAACCGATGGCAATGGCCGCCACCGCCAGCAGCAGGCTAAGCCCGAGGCCAGCCAGCAAGCGGTCGAAATCGCGCCACACGGCGGAGAAATTCAGCACGTAACCCATGGGTTTCCCGCGTTAGCAAGAGACAGGCTCGGAGGCGCCCGGAGGCGCTTCCGCAGTCACGATCAGGTCATTTGAATTCGACGGGAAAACCGATCTGCGGTGGCGCAAGCTCGGTGCCGAACCAGGTTTTGAAGGAACCGGCGTACGTCTGGAACTCGACTCCGGTCATGGCCTCGTGCAGGGCCGTGTTGACGAAGTTCAGCCAGTCCTGGTCACCGCGCTTGACCGCGCAGGAATAGCTCTGCGGATTCCAGCCATAGCCAGCATCTTTGTAGCGGCCGGCGTTCTGGGTCATGAACCAGGCAATCGACGACTGATCGGTCGCCACCGCATCGGCGCGGCCGGCTTCCAACGCCTGATAGATCAAGTCCTGGCCCTCGTACTGGTCCACGCTCGCCTCGGCCAGGGCCGCGTGCACCATATCTTCGGCGTACACGTTCTGAAGCACGGCAATGGTCACTGACGAGCCGGCCGCTTTCAGCGCCTCGTAGTCTGCGTAATCGCCGTCGGCTTTGAGCATCAAGCCCACGCCCTCGCGGTAGTACGGCACCGTGAACGCCACCTGCTGCGCCCGGGCGCCGGTGACGGTCATGAACTGGCAGGTGATATCCACCTTGCCGGTGGTGATGTTGGGGATGCGGGCATCCGAAGACTGGATGACGAATTCGACCTTCTCCGGGTCGTCGAACAAGGCCTTGGCGATGATCTTCCCCATGTCCACATCAAAGCCCTGCAGCGTGTCGTCGGCGCTCTTGAAATGCCAGGGCGCATTGGTGCTGCCGGTGCCGACGATCAGATGCCCGCGAGCCAGCACGGCATCCAGCGTACTGCCGGCGTCCTGGGCGTTTGCCGGGACGGTGGCGGAAAACGAAGCGGCAATCAACGCCGCGCCAAGCTGTGACTTGATATTCATGGCATGCCCCTTTGTAGTTAATCCAATATACTGGACACGCGTCCTTAATATTGGATTTCACAAGTATTGGGCAACCAGAAAACCTGTCAAGGGCCCTGTGCAGTGGTATTCGGAGAATGGTTCTGAACCACTTGCGGACGACATAGCGCACGGACTAGTATCGAAAGCCAGTAACCCACGCACGCGTTATCAGCCCAGCCCATGTGCCGCAGCGTCGTCAGCCTACCGGTAGTAGTCGTAGTGGTGGACCGTCCACCGCCGGGGGGGCTTATTGCGCTGACGATCTGAAAAACGACAGCGAACGAATCCAAAGAAACCCCCGGCCCGAAAGGTCCGGGGGTTTTTTTCTTGCCCGAGCGCCGTTGCTCACCCTGTATGGAGATATCCGCCATGACCCGAGTACTAGTCGTAGACGTAGCCCTGAACCGATCCCTGCAACCCGGCCTTCGATCGACCACTTCAGGAGCCACAATCCGTGAACGGTGCCCGATACGTCCTTGAAACCCTGCGCCGTCATGGTGTGGAAACCGTCTTTGGGTATCCCGGTGGCGCGATCATGCCGCTGTATGACGCAATGGCCCAGATGCCCGATGCCCCCACCCACATCCTGACCCGACACGAACAAGCCGCCGGCTTTGCCGCCAACGGCTTTGCCCGCGCCACCGGCCGCTTGGGGGTGAGTATCGCCACCTCCGGACCGGGCGCTACCAACCTCATCACCGCCGTGGCCGATGCGTATATGGACTCGGTACCGCTGCTGGTGATCTCCGGACAGGTGTCCACTGCACTGATCGGCACCGATGCCTTCCAGGAGACCGATGTGCTCGGTCTCACACTGCCCATTACCAAGCACAGTTTTCTCGTCCGCACTGTGGATGACCTTCCGCTGGTGCTGGAGGAGGCGATCCACTTGGCGTTGGACGGGCGGCCCGGCCCGGTGTGGGTGGATATTCCCAAGGATGTGCAGTTGGCGAGGGCACCTGTAGCGACGTCGATTGGCCCGCCACGGCCCCGCCTCATCCAGCCACCGGACAGGCATGCTGTGCGAATGGCCGAGGACCTGCTCCAGAAGGCCGAGAGACCGGTCGTCTACGCCGGTGGCGGCGTCGTCCTTGGCGGGGCGGTGGATGCCTTGCGCGAGTTCATCGAAACCACCGGGATCCCAATGGTCTCCACCCTCAAAGGGCTGGGCCTCCTGCCGCCGGGACATGCCGCAAACCTCGGCATGCTGGGCATGCACGGTACGGCCTGCGCCAACCGGGCGGTGCAGGCCGCCGACGTGCTGCTGGTGGCCGGGGCCCGTTTCGACGACCGCGCCACCGGTCGGCTGGAGGCCTTTGCCCCAGGCGCGCGGGTCGTACACCTGGATGCGGACGCGGCGGAGATTGGCAAGCTGCGCCACGCCGATGTGGCGTTGATCGGCGATATGGCGCAATCGCTGAGGCAATTGGCGCGCCCGCGGAGCGTCGGCCCGTGGCAAGCGCACTGCGCTGCAGAGCGGGCCAACGGCCATGTTCCGTCGGCCCGGGCGCTCGGCAATGCGTTTTCCCCGCAACGCTTTCTGTGCCGGCTGTCCGAGCGGGCAGGGGAGGACACCGTCATTGCCTGCGATGTCGGTCAGCACCAAATGTGGGTTGCGCAGAATTATGGGTTCCGCGAGCCACGCCAGCACCTCACCAGCGGCGGCCTTGGCGCCATGGGCTTCGGTCTGCCGGCGGCCATTGGTGCCCAACTCGCCAAGCCCGAAGCGCGGGTGATCGCGATCAGCGGCGATGGCTCGTTCCTGATGAACGTGCAGGAGCTGGCCACGGTGCGCCGCTACGGATTACCGGTGAAGATCGTCATATTCGATAACCAGTATCTGGGTATGGTCCGCCAGCAGCAGACGCTGTTCTACGAGGGGCGGCTCTCGGCGGTGGATCTATCGGACAACCCGGATTTCGTCCAGGTGGCCCAGGCCTTCGGCATTCCCGCACGGCGCATCGACGGCACCGCCGACACGGACGCGGCCATCGACGCCTGCTTGCAAACCGCCGGGCCGCTGTTGCTGCACATTCCCATTCCACGGGAACACGACGTCTGGCCCTTTGTCCCGCCGGGCCACTCGAACGACCACATGATCATGGAGAGCGCCGGATGAACCACCGACTCGAATTGCTGGCCCGTCCCGCGGACGCCGCATTGGAGCGCATTCTTCGCACGGTGCGTGCCCGGGGCTTCCAGGTGTGTGACCTGCAGGCCAACCTGGAGGCCGACGGATACTATCGGCTGGGCCTGTCGGTCAGCGGCAGCCGCGACGTGGGCATGCTGGTGCGTCAACTGCAGAAGATCTGGGATGTCGAGGCGGTAACGACTGCCGAAGCCACCGGACCGCGGCCGGTGGCTCTCACTGGCTTAGCAATGTAGC
>CBFGWV010000128.1:0-13127 GCA_965652545.1 uncultured Candidatus Competibacteraceae bacterium
CTAGTCCACCGGGTCCTCGGGCGAGAAGTTGCGCCGGGTTTCGGCATCCAGCCGAATATCCTTGAACGTGTCCTTGTCGAGCTGGCGCAGTGCCTTGAGCACGTTGTTGAGCGTATCCCAGATATCGTGATCCAGTCGCAGCTTGTGGCTCATGGCCCGCACGACCGGTAGCAGCGATGACTCGATGGTGTTGGCCAGGCTGCCCAGCAGCAGCTCCACGCCGGGCACAGGGTGGACTTCCACCTGCGGCGGTGTCCTGGCCAGGACATCGACCGACTCCCGCAGCTGGCTGAGGATTTGCTCGTCCACGGGCTTGGCGGCGGCTTTGTGGATGGCCTCGGCGATGTGGTCGACCTGGCCGCCGAGGAAGTTGAGCTGCGCAATCAACCGGCTGGTGGGGTCGTCTTCGCCGCCCAGGGCCTGGCGGCGCACATAGCCTTTCTTGATCTGATCCCATCGCGCTTGCTGCTCGGGGGTGGCATTGCCGCGCAACTCGGCCAGTTTGAGCAGGTTTTCTTCCGCACCGATGGTCAGGGTCTGCGCCTCGCCCACGTAGTGGTCGGTGACCAGCGCGTCCAGTTCGTCCTCGTTCATGGCCGCGACGATCTTCTCCGCCAGTCGGTTCATGTTGCGGTAGGAGCCTTGCAGGCGGAACGGGGGCTCGGTGCGGTAGGCATCGTCCTGGGCGGCGGAGGCGATGTACTGCTGGTTCACGGCCAGCAGCACCTGCTGCACCTTGAACAGGTGTTTGAGTACGGCGACGATCTCGTTGATCTCGGCCGTGGAGTAGTTGTGCCTCAGTTCGCTGGATGCCACCTGCTCGCCGCGCGCCATGCGCACGAGCTTGTAGAAGTCGTCCATCTCGCGGGTGGCCAGCGGGGCCAGGGCGGCGTTGGAGGTGAGCGTGTTCTCGATGTAGCTGAGGCGAAAGGCGTCCTCATGACCGCTGAGCACATCGCCCAGGTTGTAGACGTCGGCGCGGTTGGCCAGCATGTCAGGGATCTTGAACGCCTCGCCGGATTCGGTGTACGGGTTGCCGGCCATGACCACGCAGAATTTCTTGCCGCGCAGGTCGTAGGTTTTCGCCCGCCCGCGCCACACGCCCTCGATGCGTCGCTGGCCGTCGCACAGCGAGATGAACTTCTGCAACAGCTCGGGGCTCGAGTGCTGGATGTCATCCAGGATGAGCATCACGTTGTTGCCCATCTCCAGGGCGAGGTTGAGCTTCTCCAGCTCCTGGCGGGCGGCGGCGTTGGGCGCGGCAGCTGGGTCCAGCGAAGTCACCTCGTGGCCGATGGTCGGGCAGTTGACCTTCACGAACATCAGCCCCAGCCGGCTGGCGACGTACTCCATCAAGGTGGTCTTGCCGTAGCCCGGTGGGGAGATTACCAGCAGCAGGCCCATCAGGTCGGTGCGTTTGCCCGCGCCCGCGGCGCCCATCTGTTTGGCCAAGTTGTCGCCGACCAACGGCAGGTACAAGTCGTTGATCAGCTTGTTGCGTACGAAGGACGTGAGCGCTGTCGGCTTGAACTCGTGGATGCGCAGTTGCCGCTTCTCGCGCTCGATGATGGCGTGCTTGAGCGCGCGGGCTCGATGGAAGCCGGTGACCTGGACGTTGCGATGCTGCGCCAGGCGGGCGATGAACGTCGGCAGGCGCAGATGCAGGCTGCGCTCGTGGATCAGCGGATGCTGGCCCAGCAGGCCCTCGACCGTGGCGTCGACCACCGCATCGCTGATGCTGCGCTCCAGGCGCTCTCCGGTGACCAGCAGCACGGCGGCCTCGGGTATCACCGGCAGGAACCGCGCCTGCTTGGAGGCCGAGGTCTGACGGACGAAGGCCTCCAGCCAGGCCTGGGCCAGGCGCAGGGCCTCACCGGGCAGGTCGGCCAACTCGCCCAGGCCCTTCTGGAGGGCATGGCGTTGGTTTTTGCCATCCAGGTGGTGCAGCAACTCGTCGGCGAGCTTGCGGGCCGCGCCGCTGAGCACGAAGTGCGGGTTCTCGGCCTGCAATTCCTCCGCCAGGTAACGCCCGGCCAGGGGTAGCTCGTCATCCCCAATGTCGATGCCATGGCGCTCGATGAAGCCGGCGAGCGCGGCGGTCAATTCCCGCCCCAGCGCTTCCAGGACATCGCCCTGGCCGAACACGCTCGTCAGGCGACCCAGGCTCTCGCCTTTGAGCGACCAGCGGCGGACTGAGGCGAGATCCTTGTTGCCGGCCCAGAAGAGCAGGGCGACGCTGCGCGGCAACGGGCCGTAACGCAGCAGCCCCGCGGTGTCGCGCAAGTGGATGAGTTTCTCGAGGATGCGCGCCGCGTCGTGGTCGTGCACGCCGCGCTCGTAGCCCTCGTCGTAACGGGCCTCGGCAAAGCGCTGCACCCGCTTGACCAGGCCGTCCTCTTCGAGCATGGCTTGGCGCAGGATGTCCATGCTCAGGTCGTCCTGCCCGGCTTCGGCGGCGGTCAGCACGCTGTCGGCCAGGTATTCGCCGCGGTACACGTGTGCCGTCTCCGACACCAGGGCCTGCTCCCAGAATGGGCGGGTGGCCTCCAGCTCCGGGTCGTCGATGGCCTCGAAATAGTCCGTGCCGGCAATGTGCAAGGCCAGGCCGTCGCCATGCGGCACCAGGGTGAGATCCGGCTCCTGCGTGTTGACGCTGAAGCGGTGACGGCCCAGGCGAATGAGGTTGCCGCCCTCCTCGTAGATGTCCAGCTTGTCGCGCAGGGCGCGGACCGCCTGGTCTTGGGCGGATTTGATGCGACCGGCGATATCCTCGGCGCGCACGCTTTCCTTCAGCGTGCGCAACTCCTCGACGATACCGCGCACTTTCAGCGCCATGGCGTCGGAGGCGAAAAAGCCGTTGAGTGCGTCGACCGAATCCAGTTGCTGGGCGCGGCGGGTCAGCCCTTGCAGAATGCGCTCGGCGGCCTTGGCCAGGTTCTGCGAGCGGCGTTGCTGGGCATCCAGCAACTGCTGCTTGCGGGTCTCGAATGCCTCGTAGATCTCCTCCCGCTTGCCGGCCAGGTCGGCGGCAAACTGGTCGTGCTCGCCGAAACGGCCTTCCATCTCCTCCAGTTGCAGCAATAGCCGGGAGAGCTGGTCGTCGGCTTTGTCCGGTGTGTCCGCCGCGGCCAGGGCGCCGGTGACGCTTTGCCCCAGCAGGCGGAACTGGGCGCCGAACTCGGCCACGGACTCGCGCGCGCCAAGTGCTTTGCGCTTGAGGTCGGCGCCGGCCTTGGCCTGGTTGAGCCGGCCGAAGCAGTTGGAGATGCGATCGAGAATCTCGGCGCGGGCGGTTGCATCGTCCACTTGGAGCTCGTTGAGCACCTCGGTGAGCAGATTCAGCCCCTCGCCGATGGCGTCCAGCGCGCTCTGGATGGGCTTGAGATCGACCCGCCGCTCGACTGTCTCCAGTGCCTGCGCCTGGGTGTCGATCTCGCTCAGATAGGGGGCGAGGGCAGCCTCGCCGAGCAGGAACTGCACCGTGTGTTCGCTGACGGTGCCGGTGGCCTCGATGACCTCGGCCTCCAGCGCCTCGACCTGTGCGATGTCGATATGACGCAGGTCCTTGAGCGAGATCAGCGTGCCACGCTGGCCGCGCAGGCGGGCGAGGGCCTGCACATAGCCGTCGATGCTGTCCCAATCGCCCCGCCGGGCCTGGCTGAGGATGTCGCGTTGCGCTGCCTGGGCCGCGTTGACGGCCTCCTGGGCGCGGCGGCGGATGCTCTCGACCTTCTCGAACTCATCAAGCACCTGCTCCGCGGTGGCGCGGATGGTCTTGAGGTCGTGTTCCAGCGCCTCGGCCGCTTCGCCGCCCAGCCAGTGGTAGGTGTCCAGCACCCGCGTGGCCGCCGCGATAAGGTCCTCATAGGTGCCGAGGCTGGGTCGCTGGGCCTCGATCAACCGCGCCACCGAGTATACGTCGGAGATCGCCCGTACCAGCTCGGCATTGCCCAGCCGGGCCAGCGGCGAGCCGTCGGTGGGCTGTGCGGCGGCGTGTTCATCACTGAAGAACGGCGTGCGCCACACCTGGAGGTTGTGCACCCGCGTGGGCTCGGCCTCGGCGCGGAACAGCACCATGTGCCCGTCGGCGAGTTGGGCGTAGCCGTTGGTCACCAGCGGGTTGGCCAACGCCTTGCGAATGAGGTTGTAGGAGAGCAGGACGAAGCGCCCGTCCACCTCGTGATAGAACACGTACAGCACGTCCTCGCCGTTGGGCGAGCGGATCGTGCGCTTGTAGTGCATGCCGGCGACATCGGTGTCGAAGCGCTTGGTTTCGCCGGACTGGAGATAATAGCCACCCGGAAAGATGAGCCCGTGGTCCTCCGGTAACTGGATACACGCGGTGCCGATCTCGTCGATGCGGTCCACTTGGTGGGTGCGGGTGTTGAAGACAAAGTAGCGCGCCTGGCGCTCGCGGTAGGGCAGGATGCGCAGCACGATGAGCGTGCCGACCTGTGCGTACTGGATGTCGGCATCCTGCAAGGTCTGGTTACGGTCCTCCACCGGTTCGGTATACAGCCCCTCGCCGGTCTCGGTGTTGTCCTCGACCTTGATCGTCAGCGTGCCGCCCAGGCATTCGACGAAGACCGTATTGAGAATATTGATGTGCGGGTGCTTGCCCAGGACGTGCTGTTCGCGCCCGGTGCGCTGCCATTCGAAATCGTGCGAGGCCGGCAGTACATTGTCCGCATTGCCACGGTCGTCGATGTAGCGCACGCCGCCATCGGGCGCCACCGCCCAGCGGAAGACCTTCAAATCATCGAAGGTACTGCCGGTCTGGAACACCGCCAGCAGCTTGCCGGTGATCCGCCGCAACTGCACCAGGCGGGCGTTCTTGTAGTACTTGTAGAGCTCGTGAAAGTCGCGGGTGAAGCCGGGGTCATCGAGAAAGCTGCCCTCGCGCTCCACCGCGTCGAGTTCCGGGCCAGTCTCGGTCAGGTTGAAGCGGTGCAGGGAGAAGACATCCGCGACCTGGGTTTCGGTCTTCAGGCCGATGAACACGTTGTAGCCGAACAGCAGCAACTCGCCCACGGCGACGATATCGCGGGGCACACAGTTGTGCTCCGTGCGTACCCGCAGGCTGCCGGCCACGGCCAGCTCGGTGCTGCCGAAGGTCTCCAGGCGGCGGGCGTTGAGACGCTCGGCCTTGTGCTTCAGCCCGCTGCCCTGCGACTCGAGGCGCTTACGGATGATCTCGTAGGCGCCGCCGGCATCCAGTGTCTGATCCTGCTTCTCGTCGGCCACCGCCGTTTCTCCTAGCCCAGACCGAGCTCTTTGGCTTTGGCGATGAGCCGGTTGACCTTCTCGTTCTGGTTGGCGTCGCCATTGGCCAGCAGCTTGGCCAGTACGGCAGAGACCGTCAGGTTCTGCAGGTCGGCGCTGGAGAGCTTGGCGTTGGTCAGGATGTCCTTGATATCGGCCAGGATGTCCTTATCGCCACTGAGGTAGGGGCCGGCGACCTCTTGCACGACCTTGCTGTGGTTGACCACGGCATCCAGGGATTTGCCGCTGGAGATGGCATTGACCATACGATCGAAGAAGGCGCCGTCGCCACCGACGATATTGATGTTGGCGCTCTTGAAGGCCTCGCCCAACACCTGGGCTTGTGCCTCGCCCAACTGGCGGTGGGCGTCCAGCGCGGACAGTTCGATCTCTTTCTGCTTCTCCAGTTGCAGGCGGAACTCCTCGTGCATCCGGCCGCCTTCATCCAGCCCGCTGATGGCCTGGAACTTCTCCTTGAGCCCTTGGCTCTCGGCCTTGTAGCGCTCGAGGATGGCGGACGCATCGGCGTGGCCACGCGCTTCGATGGCATCGGCTTCGGCACGCTGCACCTCCACCAGGGCCAGACCCTTGGCCTTCTCGCCCTCGGCGCCGGCGAGCAGGCCTTCCTTCTTGACCCGTGCCTCGGCGAAGCCTTTTTCCTGAATGACTTTGGCCTCGGCCTCCTGGACACGCACGCGGACCATGCCGCGCTCCTCTTCGCCCTTGGCCTGGGCATGCAGAGTTTCGTAAGTGACGTTGGCCTCGGCCTTGCCCTGCTTCTCGGCGGCCACGGCGAGCGCCTCTTTCACCCGCGCCTCGGCGAGGCCGGGGGCTGCGGTTTCGGCTTGGCTGCCCTCGGCCAGCACTTTCTTCGACTCGGCGAGCTTGGCGGAGGCCTCCAGTTCGGCCTCAGCCAGCGCGATACGCTTCTGCGCCTCGAAGCGGGCGGCCTTCTCGTCGGCCTCGGCGCGCTTGAGCTCCTTGACCAGGCCTTCCTCGGCCTCGGCCTCGGCGGCGGTCACCCGCACCTGCTTCTGCCGGCTGGCTTCGCTGATGGCACGGACTTCCTTGATCTTCTCTTCCTCGACCGCGACGGTCTTCTCCACCGCCACCCGCTCGCGCACCACATCGGCGATGGCTTTGCGCTCGACCTCCAGCGCCTTTTCCTTTTCGATGACCTTCAGCGCGACTTCCTTCTCACGGGCGACGATCTCGACCTGGCGGAAGCGATCGACCTCCTCTTGCTTGATGCCGAGGATCTTCAAGCGCTCCTGCTCGGTGACCTCCACCTCGCGCCGCTTGTTTTCTTCCTGGATCGCGATGTCCTGGTCGGCACGGATGCGGGCGGTTTCCATGCGCAGGCGTTCTTCCTCGGAGACCAGCTTGGCCGCGGCCTGCTCGCGGGACTGCACGGTTTCGATTTCACGCCGCTGCTTGGCCTCGGCTTCGGCTTGCTGACGGTCGAGCGCGAGCACGGCCTCGCGCGCTTCGACATCCTGCTTGCGGATCTGCTTCTCTTCGTTGCGGCGGGCGTCATTGGCGGCCACGCGCTGGGTGGCGGTCAACTCGGTGATCTTGCGGATACCCTGGGCATCGAGGATGTTGGAGTCGTCCAACTGGGCGATGGGGGTTTGTTCCAGGTAATCGATGGCCACGTCTTCGAGGCTGTAGCCGTTGAGGTCATCGCCGACCATGCGCTTGATGGCATCGCGGAACGCATCGCGGGCCTGGTAGAGCTCCTCGAATTCCATCTGCTTGCCGACGGTCTTCAAGGCCTCAGCAAACTTGGCCGCGAAGAGGTCGTTCAGCGTCGTCTCGTCCGAGGCGCGGTTGCAGCCGATGGAGCCGGCCACCTTGCGCACCGCATCGACCGTCGGGTTGACGCGCACGAAGAAGTTCACCGAGATATCGCCGCGGATATTGTCCTTGCAGATCAGTCCGTCCTTACCGCGACGGTCGATCACCAGGCGCTTGACCGAGATGTCCATGATCTCGGCCTTGTGGATCACCGGTATGACGATTCGCCCGGTAAACGTGACCACCGGCTCGGCCTTCATGGTGTTGACGATCAAGGCGGTGCCTTGTTCGACCTTGCGGAAGAACTTGGCGATCATGACCAGTACACCGATAAACAGGACGAATGCAATAACCGCAATCAGCAATATCAATTCCACATTCATGACGACCTCCCTCGACAAAAAGAATTTATTGAATCCGGTTGCGCCTACAGGACCGACATGTCGATCGTGTGCGCGGTGATCAGGTAGCGGTCCCTGGCGTTGTCGTAGTCGACGATCAACGCGGTGTCGCCTTTGCTCAGTGGTGCTTTGTTGCTGTAGACGCGCAACACCAGCTCGGTACCGCGGTCGGCTACCCGCGCCTCACCCCAGGTGTCATCCACCGCGGTGCTGGAAACCACGCAGATCCGGCCGACCAGCTCGCGATTGCTCAAGGCATGGCCTTGCTGCACGAACAGTCGCCGCAAGGGGTGCACGCTCAGCCGTGTCAGCGCGATCGACCCCAGCAGCGCGCCGACCAGGACCGCAAGGCCCAGCGGATAGCGCAGCGCGTCGTCGAAACCGGCAAGCAGGTTGAGCGAGACGAGGCTGGTGATCACCCAGGCCCAGAACACCAGCAGGGTGAAGACGATGGGCAGGGGAACGCCCTTGAGACCCAGCGCCGAAAGCAGGCCGGCTGCGCTGCCCAGGCTCCCGTCGACGTCCACGTCGACATCCAGATCGAAATCCGCGAAGCCGATGATGACCAGCAGCCAGTACAGCAGGCACAGCACCATGAGCACGGAGTACAGCGCTGTGGGAAAGCTGAAAAGCATCGAGAAAAGCGCAGCCATGATTGCTCCGTACCGGTAGACGAAAGTCGTAATCGCGCGCGGCCGATTACTGCCTGGGAGGACGAATGGAGCGTCCCGCAAGGGCAAGTAACAAGCGCCGGATAATGCCGATGGTCGGAGCGTAGGGCCGAAAATGCATTTGTCTTTTCGCAAATACGCGATGGCCAAACCACCGCGGCATTTTCGTGCTTGGCCCGAATGCTACGAAACTGTTCCAGAATGCGCAAGCTCGGTACCGTATGGTGCGAAGGCGGCCCCTGCCGGCCGCGTAGGGAGGCAACGATGGCCCCAGTGAGTCTGCTGACCGATCGGTTGCGCACCAGCCTGTGGTTCGTTCCGGTGATCATGGTTGTCGCCTCGGCACTGCTTGCCGCATTGCTGCTGTGGCTGGACGGGTTTCTGGGCGCGCTATGGCAGGGCGGCTGGCTCTCGCGCCTGCTTGGCGGCCTGGGCAGCGACCGGGCGACCGGCATGCTGCAGGCGATTGCCGGGTCGATGATCACAGTGGTCGCGCTGGTCTGCACCCTGACGACGGCGGCGATCAGCCAGGCCAGTGCGCAGTACACATCGCGGGTACTGCGCAGCTACCTGCGCGACCGGATCACCCAGGCCGTGCTCGGGGCGCTGGTGGGGGTGTTCGTGTACTGCCTGCTGGTGTTCGGTGCCATATCCACTGATGGCGAACCGGCGGTGCTGGCCGTCCTGGGCGCCGTTTTGCTGACGTTGTTCGCCGTCTCGTTGCTGGTGTATTTCGTCCATCACATCGCTCGCTCTTTGCAGGCCTCGAGCATGGCCGAGGCCATCGCGCTGGAGACCCAGGCGGCGGTGAACCGGCTCTATCCGCCGGACGGCCGGTCGGGCCCGCAAGACGGGCCGGCTCTCATGGCGCCAGTGCATACGGTTCGGGCGCACTACAGCGGCTACGTGGAAATCTTCGACCACACGGCACTGTGCGAACTGGCGCGGGAGCTCAAGACGGTCATCCATGTCCGCCGCGCTGTGGGCGAGTTCATCACCGCCGGTGATGAGATCCTTACCCTGTGCGGGGGCGATGCGCCGGATGAGACACAGGCCGCGCGCCTGGCGCGGGTCGCGGTGCTGGGTGCCGAGCCGACGCTGGAGCAGGATGTCGGCTTCGGCATTCGCCAGTTGGTGGATGTCGCGCTCAAGGCCTTGTCGCCGGGCGTCAATGAAACCACCACGGCGATTATCTGCATCGATTGGTTGGGGGTCATTCTGCGTGAGCTCGCCGAGCGGCCGTTTCCGTCGCCCCGGCTCGAAGAGGACGGCGAGCTGCGGGCAGTGCTCACCAAACCGGCCTTCAGTGACCACCTGGCGGCGGGGTTCAACCAGATCCGCCAGAGCGCAGCGAGCAATGTCGCGGTCATGGTGCGGCTGCTCGATGTGCTGGGCGGCATGGTCGACGCGGCCATGCAACACGATCGCCAGAGCGCGTTGACTGCCCAGATCGATGCCCTGGAGGCACTTGCCGAGCGCACGATCCACTGGCCGCCCGATCGCGAGCCGGTCATGGCGCGCGTCGCCCGGCTGCGCGAGCGTCTGGGTTAGCCAAAAACTTTTTCGAGCGCGCGCTGCCAACAGGCAAGGACCTGTTGCCCGGGACTCGATGTGGAATGGATCATCCGCACGCGGCTGCTGCCGTGTTCACGCCGCCTATGAACGGTGCCCGCCTGTCAGTGGCACTCTGCTGCGTGTTGACCGGTTGTGGTGGAGTACAGTCCGCCCTGGCCCCGGCTGGCCGCCAGGCCGACGAGGTGGCGACGCTGTTCTGGGCGATGTTGATCGCGGCGGCCGCGATCTGGCTGCTGGTGATCGCCGGCGCCCATTGGGCCTTGCGTGCCGACCCGGCGCGCTATGGGGAACGCGCAGCGGGGTGGATCATCATCGGCGGGGGCGTCGTCTTTCCGGTGACTGTTCTCGCCGCTCTGCTCACCTATGGCCTGAGCCTGCTGTCGCAGGCCGACGCCGAGCCGGCACTGACGGTGCGGGTGAGCGGCGAGCAGTGGTGGTGGCGTATCGGCTATGTGCATGAGGCGTTCGATGCGCCAATCGAGAGCGCCAACGAGATCCGCGTGCCCGCCGGCCGGCCGGTGGCGTTCGAGCTCGATAGCCCCGATGTGATCCATTCGTTCTGGATCCCCTCGCTGGGGGGCAAGCTGGACATGATCCCGGGGCGTACCAACCGGCTGGTGCTGACGCCGTTGGAACCGGGCCGTTATCGCGGCGTGTGCGCCGAGTTCTGCGGTACCGCCCATGCCCTGATGGCGTTCGACGTGGTGGTCATGCCGTCACGGGATTTTACGCGTTGGTTGCGCGCCCAAGCCGCGCCGGCACACGAGGCCTCGGACGAGCCGGCCAGACGCGGCCGCGAGTTGTTCCACAGCACCGGCTGCGCGGCCTGCCACACCGTTCGCGGGCACACCGAGACCGGGCGGGTGGGGCCGGACCTGACCCATGTCGGGACGCGTGCCTCGCTGGGTGCCGGCACTCTGCCCAACACCCGCGACAACCTCACGCAATGGATCGCCTCGCCGCAGGCCATCAAGCCCGGTGCCCTCATGCCCGCGTTCGCCATGCTGGCGCAGGAAGAGATCGACGCCCTGGCCGCCTACCTGGCCGGTTTGGAATGAGCACCTCACCACCGCTGTCGAATGCCTCGTCGCCACAGGACGAGCCGGCCGTTCGTCGTGCCCAGGCCGAGCGGCTGATCGCGGCCTGGGCACGGCCCACCGGCTGGCGGTATTGGTCTGCGGTCAACAACGATACGGTGGGTCTGTGGTACATCACCACGGCATTCGCGTTCTTTTTGTTCGCCGGTGTGCTGGGCCTGATCATACGAGCCCAGTTGGCGGTCCCGGAGAACGACCTGGTATCAGCCGGGCTGTACAACCAGGTGTTCACCTTGCACGGCACGGTGATGATGTTTCTGTTCGCGGTGCCGATCTTCGAGGCCGTGGCCATCCTCATCCTGCCGGAGATGCTGGGTGCGCGGGACTTGCCGTTTCCCCGCCTGTCGGCATTCGGCTATTGGTGCTTCCTGATCGGCGGCATCTTTGTCTGCGGGTCGATTTTCTTCGATGCCGCACCCAACGGCGGGTGGTTCATGTATCCGCCGCTGTCGACCGACCTGCGCCAGTCGGGCATCGGGGCCGATATCTGGCTGCTGGGCTTGTCGTTCATCGAGGTCGCATCCATTGCGGCGGCGGTGGAGCTCATCGTCGGTGTGCTCAAATGCCGCCCGCCCGGCATGCACATCAACCTGACGCCGCTGTATGCCTGGTACGTGCTGATCGTCGCCGGGATGATCCTGTTCGCGTTTCCGCCCCTGATCGCCGGCGACATCCTCCTGGAGATGGAGCGGGCATTCGACTGGCCGTTCTTCGACCCCGCCCGCGGGGGGGATCCGCTGCTGTGGCAGCACCTGTTCTGGATCTTCGGCCACCCGGAGGTCTACATCATCTTCCTGCCGTCCATTGCCCTGCTGGCGATGATCATCCCGACCTTCGCCGGGCGGCCGATCGCCGGCTACTCGTGGATCGTACTCTCGGCGGTGGGCACCGGCTTCCTGAGCTTCGGCCTGTGGGTGCACCACATGTTCACCACCGGCTTGCCGGCGATATCGCTGGGCTTTTTCTCGGCCGCGTCCGAGGCGGTGGCGATCCCCACCGGTATACAGATTTTTGTCTTCATCGCGACCTTGCTGCTGGGCCGGGTGGTGCGTTCTACACCCATGCTGTTCGCCATGGGGGCGCTGGCCATTTTCGTCCTCGGGGGGCTCACCGGCGTCATGGTTGCCGTGGTGCCGTTCGACTTTCAGGCCCATGACAGCTACTTCGTCGTCGCGCACCTTCACTACACACTGGTCGGTGGGGTGTTGTTCCCTTTGGTGGCCGGGCTGTATTACTTCTATCCCTTCGCCCGCGCGAAAATGCTGTCAGACCGCTGGGGGCGGCGGGCGTTCTGGTTGATGTTCATCGGCTTCAACCTGGCCTTCCTGCCCATGCACCTGACCGGCTTGCTGGGCATGCCGCGACGGGTGTTCACCTACGCGCCGGATCTGGGCTGGAACGGGCTGAACCTCGCCTCCAGCATCGGTGCCTTCGTGCTTGCCGCCGGTGTGGCGGTCGTCGTCATCGACGTGCTCCGGCCGAAGTCGAGCCAACCGTCCTGCAAGCGCAACCCCTGGGGCGCCGGCACGCTGGAGTGGCTGGCCGAGATGCCTGATGAGCCTTGGGGAGTGCGGTCCATCCCCATCATCGAGAGCCGTTATCCGTTGTGGGACCAACCCGATTTCGTGCGCCGGGTCGATGAGGGGCGCTTCTACCTGCCGGATGCCGAGGAGGGGCGGCGCGAGACGCTGGTCACCTCGGTGCTCGATGCCGAACCGGTCCAGTGCATGCGGGTGCCGGGGCCGACGTTCCTGACGTTCTTCGCGGCCGTGTTCGTCGGCGGAGTGTTCATCTTTGCCACCTATCACTGGTGGTGGGCCACGCTGATCAGCGGCCTGCTTGGCCTGGGGACCATCTTCGCGTGGGTGTGGACCGGTACCGGGGACATCCCCGAGAAGGCCGAGAAGCACGTCGGCCTGGGCAAGTATCTACCGCTCTACCAGTCCGGGCCCAAGTCAGTCGGCTGGTGGGCCATGTTCATCACCATGACCGGGGACCTGACGGCCTTCCTGAGCCTGATCTTCGGTTATCTGTTCTATTGGACGGTGCATACGGACTTTCCCCCACGTGAAATCGCCGGCCCAGGGTGGCAATGGCCGGCGCTCGCCGCGGCCCTGCTGCTTGCCGCCTGGGGGGCGACGCTGATGGCGAAGTCGGCCAATCGCGCCGCGGCGGTGGGCCGGATGCGCCTGTGGCTGCTTGCCGCCATGGCGCTTGCGCTGGCCGGTACGCTGGCCTTGTGTCTCGGCCCCTGGGCTCATGGCATGGCGCCCACGACGCATGTGTACCCGGCCATGGTCTGGGTGCTGGTGATCTGGGCCGGC
>CBFGWV010000129.1:0-13101 GCA_965652545.1 uncultured Candidatus Competibacteraceae bacterium
CACGCTCGCCTGCGAACGCATCGACAAACCCGCCCTCACCGACGCGCTCGGGCAGCAGGACGCAGGTGTCCTGCCACCAGCCGGCATCCGGCAAGGGTTGCGCCCGTGAACGCAGGGCCGCGCCGATAAGGCGGCACGCGGCCGCGACCACAACCGACGCCCCGCGCCGCCGGGCGAAAGCAATGATGTTCTGCGCCCGCGCGCCACTCACCTCCAGCGGAAGGTAGTCACCCACGCTGAAGCACGCCGGCATGCGCCTACGCACCCGCAGCGCGGTGGCGATGACAAGCTGCTTGAGGTGCCCATCCGGCCAGCGCTGCATCAATGCCGGCCAGGGCACCGCTGCACTCAACGCCGCCTCGCGCGCGCGGAAATCCACCGCGCGGCGATTGTCCGGGTCGACCAGGCTCAGGTCCCAGAACTCCGCACCCTGATAACAGTCCGGCACTCCCGGGGCCACGCAGCGCAGAAAGGCCTGCGCCAAACCATTGGCCGCGCCAATGACCGACAGCGCACGGACATAGTCGGTCAGGTCATCGAGAAAGGCCGCGCCGCGATGCGGATCGGTGATCGCCTCGAGCAGTGCACGGCAGGCGCGTTCATAGCGCTCGTCCGGCGCCCGCCATGAAGAGCGCCGCTTGGCCTCGCGCACGGCCTTTGTCTGCCAGCCGGCCACCCGTTGCGCAAAGACCCGAAGCCCCGCTGCATCGTCGGGCGCAAGATCCGGCGGCCAGGCGCCGACCAGGGTCTGATAAAGCATGTACTCGTCTTCCGGATCCACGGCCCCGTCGGTGAAGGCGGCATTCATGCTCATCCAGCCACCGATGCGGGCGGACCAGCCGGCCGGATCCTCACTGATGGCGGCCAGCCTGGCGCGCACATCCTCACCGCGTTTGTGATCGTGTGTAGCCGTGGCCAGCAAGGCGGCCGGGTACGTCGCCGCGCGCTGCCAGGCATCGTCGTGGAAGGCGCGCGACGACAGCGCGAAACACCCCGGCTGGAAGCCCACATCGTTGCGCGAGAGCAGGCGACCGTAACGGTAGAAGGCGGTGTCCTCCACCGCCTTGGCAGCTATGGGGGCCGAAAGCTGCTGGAACTGTGCCCGCACCTCCGCCAACGCCCGTCCGTCGGCCGTGTGCCGGCCATCCAGGCAGGCGACGATGAAGTCGAGGACCGCCCCCTCCCCCGGGGCGCTCAGTGGGCGGGCGGCATCCATCGCACGGGTGAGCAGGGGTGCATCGCTATGCGGCAAACCCTCGCCGGTGGCATAGGTCCGGTAGGCGGGAAAAGCGGCGAGCAAGGCCGCCAACCCGCGCCCCAGCGCCTGCCGAGTGAGGTCGCGGGTGAGTGGATCGGCGCGGGCGATGCGGTGCAGGCTGCGGGCGCAGGCGGCAAGCTGACCGGCGAAGTCACGTACCAGCAATTCGGTCCGCGCTTCACGTTCCATGGTCTCAAAATGGCGTGCACCGCCATCGAGCTCCACCCACAGGTCGGTCAGCGGCTTCTCGCCGGCCAAGTCGTGCTGCACCGCCGAGACGGTGTTCATGAAGTCGTAACCGGTGGTGCCATCGCATCGCCAGTCGACGTTGAGCGCCTCGCCCGCAGCAAGAATCTTCTCGACGATGAGATAAGCCGGCCCCGCGGGCAGCGCCGACGGGCGCCGAGGCGCCGCAGCGTCGAGCCGTGCGCGCAGGCGCCGACAGTACCCCGCCGGGTCGCGCAGGCCATCAATGTGATCGACTCGCAGGCCATCGATCAGTCCCTCGGAATACAACCGTAGGATCACCCCGTGGACGGCGTCGAAGACCACCTCGTCCTCCACCCGCAGCGCGGCCAGTTCGGTGATATCGAAGAAGCGGCGCCAGTTGAGCTCGTCACCGGCAACCTGCCAGTGGGCAAGGCGGAAATGCTGACGCTCGAGCAGCTCGTGCAACACCGGCGGGGCGGTGTACGCCTGCAGGGCGGGGGCCAGTGCCCGGGTCTCCGACGCGAGTGCCTCGCAGGCGCGGGCGAAGCCGACACGATCGCCGACCGCACGGAAGCGCTCGGCCAGCCGCCGGCAGGCGGCCCCGCCGTGGGCCAGTATCCCGGGATAATCGCAAGGCCGTATGGGAAAGCGGTGGTGGAAATACGCCGCGGCGAACCGCTTCAGGTCGGTATCGAAAACCAAGCCGATGTCACCGGCCCGCAAGGCCTCGCCGTAGGGCACACCGAGGAAGGGCGTCAACAGCTTATCGCGCAGCGCCGGGTCCAACGGCGCCCAGTCGATATCGAAGTAACGTGCAAACGGGCTTTGCGGGCCGTTTTCCAGCACATCCAGCCACCAGGGATTGTCCGCCCCGCCCACTGCCATGTGGTTGGGGACAATATCGACGATCACGCCCAAGTCATGGCTGCGCAGCGTCGCCACCATGGCGCGCAACCCCGCCTCACCGCCGAGTGCGGGGTTCACCCGGGTCGGGTCGATACCGTCGTAGCCGTGCACGGAGCCGGCCCGCGCGGCCAGTATCGGCGAGAGGTAGACGTGGCTGATGCCCAGGGTATTCAGATACGGGGCGAGGCGCGCCGCATCTGCAAAGGTGAAGTCGGCGTGCAGTTGCAGGCGATACGTCGCGCTCGGCGTCACTGCGGCAGTCCCCGCTTGCCGGGGCGGGCGCGGGCGAGCCGGGCCATGCGCGCCCGCGCGTCGATGCCGCTGAGATCGGCGGCCGGCAGGCGGCGGCGCCAGTTGGGGTGCTCGTCCGTCGTGCCCGGCAGGTTGGGCTGCTCGACCAGGCCGAGGATATCCTCGGCCGGAACGATGGCCAGATCACAGGCGGTGGCGGCCACGTAGTCCAGGGCCGCATCAACGATCGGTCGCGTGTCGTCAGTCTGCGGGGTGTCGCCGCCGACGATGCCCTGCCCGGCACAGGCCGCCCACAGTCGCGCCTTGTCGCGCTCGCGTGTCTGTCGTTGCTCGTCGTGCGCACCAGCCTCCTCGAGCGGCTGCACGCGGGCGCGCCAGGCAATGTCGTTGCCCCGCCACCAGCCGGCCACCGTGGGCAAGTCGTGCGTGGTGGTCATCGCCACGGCGCGCCGTCCCCAACGCCCCGGTGCACGGAAGCCGCCGTTGCGGGTGCGCTCGAACCACAGCACCCGCATGCCCAGGATGCCCGCCTCGTCCAGCCGCTCGCGAAAACCCGGCGGAACCGTGCCCAGGTCTTCGCCGATGACGATGGCGCGGTTGCGATGCGACTCCAAGGCCACCAGGCGCAGCATGTCGTCCAGCGGGTAGGACAGGTAGACGCCTTTGTCCGGCGTCATTCCGTCGGGGATCACCCACAGACGCGCCAAGCCCATGACGTGGTCTATCCGCACTCCGCCGGTGGAGCGCATCGCCGCGCGCAGGGTCTCCAGGAAGGGGGCGAAACCGCGTCGCCGCAATGCGCGCGGCGAGAACGTGGTCAGGCCCCACCCCTGCCCGTGCGGCCCCAGCGGATCGGGCGGCGCACCGATGCTCACCCCGTGCAGGACATCGTCGGGACGGCTCCAGGCATGGCTGCCGCCGCCGTCCATGCCCACCGCCAGATCGGCGATGAGGCCGATGGCCATGCCGGCACCGCGGGCGCGGGCCTGGGCCCGTTCCAAAGAATGCTCGGCCAGCCACTGGAGAAAGGTGTGGAAGGCCACCTCGTCGCTGTGCTTGCGTGCGAAGTCCGCCACCGCCGCGCCGGCCGGGTCGTGATAGGTCGCCGGCCAGCCGGGCCAACCACGGGTACCATCGCGTTTGAAGAAATACACATGCAAGGCCTCGAACACCGCATGACGCTCGAGTGTCAAGCCGCCGCGGCGGCAGAAGTCCGCATACGCCCGCGCCAGATCCGCATCGTTCGTGGCTTGGAAACGCCGCCAGCAGGCGCGCAACCGGGTCATCTTGCGCGAACCGGCCTCGGGCCAGTCGATCAGCCCGCCGACCTGAGCCGCGGGCGCCTCGTCTTTCGCGGTGAACGCGTCGGCAAAGAGCGCCGCCGGGTCGGCATACAACACGTTGTGCAACAGGCGTGTCGAGGGTGCATACGGGCTGTAGCGGCCCGGGTCGGCAGCGAACAAGGCGTGTGTCGGGCTCATGGCCAGTACATCGGCGCCGCGCACGGCAGCATCCTCGGCAAACCGCGCCAAGGCGCCAAAGTCCCCGAACGCCTCGCCGGGCGCAGGCGGCAGCGCGTAGATCTGCGCGGCCAGACCGAAGGCTTTGCGTCTGCCGGTGAGTTCTGTCGGCCGCAACGCGCAGACGGGCGCCACCGCCAGGGTCAGGCGGCGTCCACCGATGTCCAATCGGTGGTAACCGGCCTCCTCGATCGGCGGCAGCATCGACCCCTCGCCGCCCGCCGTCAGGGCGAGCTCACGCTCGCTCCCATCTTCCAGGGCGAGGTGCGCGCCGGTGACGCCCATCGCGCCGGGCACGGGCGTCGGCTTGCCGACGCCGGTGGTCAGCAGATCGCCGGGCACTTCACGCTCGCTGTGCAGTTGATCGCGGCTGGCTCGGGCGGCCGCGACGGTGTCCGCAGGCAGGCCCATGGCATCGAGCACGGCCTCCAGTGTCCGCGCCTCGACCGTGTGCGTGCGTCCGCCGTAGTCGGTCCAGGTCGGCGCCAGACCGGCCAACGCTGCGACCTCGCGCAGCAGGGCATCGCTCATACCGCCTCCTCGATCCACAGCAGGGTGGACCCGCCGGCCAGCGCACCCTCGAGCACCCCTTGCCCGGTCGCCCACAGCACGACGCCCGGCGGGGTCGCGGGGATCTCAACGGCAAATCGATCCAGATTGCTCATCAGCGTCAGCCGTGCCCCGTCGCCAAGGCGCCAGGCCGCACGCACGGCCTTGGGTCCCAAGACCTCGGCATCCAGTGCGCAGGCGCCGGACAGACGCGGGACGATCTGCTCGCGACGCAAAGCGAGCAGCTCTCGGTACAAGCGGATGACGGCCGGATCGCCACCCTCGCCCGCAACCGGCGCCCGCGAGCGCTCGAACGTGGTCGGTGCGTTGGGGTCGGGAATGCGCTCACGCTCTAGGGGATCGGAAAACCCCGGAAACGCCGCGAACTCGCGCCGCCGCCCGTCGCGAACCAGCGGAGCCAGACCGGGATGATGGTCGGTGAAAAACAGGAACGGTTCCCGCGCGCCGGTTTCCTCACCCATGAAGATCAGCGGAATATGCGGCGACAGCAGCAACAGCCCGACCGCCGCACGCAGCAATTGCGGATCGGCCAAGACGCTCAGGCGCTCGCCCAAGGCACGATTGCCGACCTGATCATGGTTCTGCAGACAGTCGACGAACGCTGCCGGCGGCAGGTGGGCGCTGGGCGAGCCGCGCGGCACACCGCCCGGCGGGCACTCGCCCTGGTAGACGAAGCCTTCGCGTAAGGCGCGTGCCAGTTGTCCGGCGGTGTCATCGACGAAGCCGCCATAGTAACCGTGGCCCTCGCCAGTGAGCATGACGTGCAGGCAATGGTGGACGTCGTCGTTCCATTGGGCATCGAAAGGCCCTTGCAGCAAACCGGCGTCGTTGTGCTCGTTCTCCAGCACCAGGTGGACATGACGGCCGGGCTCCACCGTCTCGCGAAGCGTACGGCCCATCTCGAACAACCAGTCGCGCTCGGCGATGGCATGCACGGCATCGAAGCGCAGGCCGTCGAATCGGTACTCCATCAGCCAGTACAAGGCGTTTTCGGTGAAGTAGCGACGCACCTCGGGTTGGCGGAAATCGATGGCCCCGCCCCAGGGGGTCTGCAGATCGTCACGGAAGAACGCCGGCGCATAGTGCGCCAGGTAATTGCCATCGGGGCCGAAGTGGTTGTAGACCACATCGAGCATGATCGACAGGCCAAGCGCATGGGCACGGTCGACCAGCGCCTTGAGCGCTTCCGGCGACCCATAGCCGGCATCCGGCGCGTACGGCAGCACTCCGTCGTAACCCCAATTGCGCCGTCCGGGGAAGGCGCCGATGGGCATCAGCTCGACCACGGTGACACCCAACTCGGCCAAGGCCGCAAGGCGGTCGGCGATGCCGGCGAAACCACCAAGCAGCCCCGGGTGCAACTCGTAGATGACCGACTCCGTCCACGGGCGGCCGCACCAGTCGGCGCACCGCCAACGGTAGGCGTGCGGATCGACGACGACGCTGGCGCCGTGAACGTCGCCAGCCTGCGCCCGCGATGCGGGGTCGGGCACGTCCAGGCCGTCGTCGAGGCGGTAACGGTAACGCGTACCGGCACCACAGGCGGCCTCGCAGGCGAACCACCCATCTCCGGTCGCCGTCATGACCATCGGCTCCCGACCGTCGATCACCAGTTGCGGCGCGCGCTGTGCAGGCGCCCAGAAGCGGAACTGGGTTCGCCCGGCGGCCACCGGCGTGGCCCCGGCACTCAGGGGAAAGGCGTACGCGGTCATGGTTCAGGCTCCCGCCGCATGGTCGACAGGAGCACAGCGGCGTGGGGCTGCACGGCATACACGGCCTGATTGACCGCCGCGCCGCCGAAATCCGGGCGCGCACTGTCCACCAGCAGCCACCACCCGCCCGAGGTGTCGGGCATGTGGAACTCCAACGCGATGTCGGCAGCGTTCATCAACAGCATGATCATGGTGACTGAGCCGTCGTCCAGGCGTTCGGCCCGACGCATCGCGAACGCACGCCGCTCGGGGTCCTCCCAGTCGTCCGGCTCCAGCGACTTGCCGGACTCGTCGAACCAGTCGATATCGAGGATGCCGGGAGCGACCTCCTCACCGTAGAGAAAGCGGCGGCAGCGGATGATCGGGTGATCGCGCCGCACCCGCGCCAGGCGCGAGATGAACGCGGTCAGCGCCCGGCCCTCGGGTGACTTGGCTTTCTTCCAGTCCAACCAGGAGGTTTCATTGTCCTGGCAGTAGGCGTTGTTGTTGCCCCCTTGGGTGCGGCCGAATTCATCGCCGGCCAGCAGCATGGGTGTGCCCAGCGAGGCGAACAACGTGGTGAGCATGGAGCGCACCACGCGCTGGCGGAGCTGCAGCACCGCCGGGTCGTCGGTCGGCCCCTCCACACCCCAGTTGCGCGAGCAGTTCTCTGAATGGCCGTCGCGGTTGTGCTCGCCGTTGGCCTCGTTGTGCTTGCGCTCGTAGGCGACCACATCGGCCAGCGTGAAGCCGTCATGCGAGGTGATGAAGTTGACCGACGCCCACGGCCGGCGGGCGTGGCGGTCAAACACATCGCCCGAACCGGCCAGACGAGCGGCCATGTCCGGGCGCACGCCCGGATCGCCGCGCCAGAAGCGGCGCACCCCGTCGCGGAAGCGGTCGTTCCACTCGGCGAACCCCGGCGGATGATGGCCGAGCTGGTAACCGCCCGGCCCGATATCCCAGGGCTCGGAGATCAGCTTCTTGCGCGAGAGAATCGGGTCCTGGCGCAAGACATCGAAGAACCCGGCACCGGGGTCGAAGCCGTGCGCCTCGCGTCCCAGGGTCACGCCAAGGTCGAAGCGAAAGCCATCGACACGGAACGACGTCGCCCAGTAACGCAGGCTGTCCATCACCATTTGCAACACGCGTGGGTGGGACAGGTTCAGCGTATTGCCAGTACCGGTGTCGTTGATGCAATGGCGCCGGTTCTCCGGCAGCAGGCGGTAATAGCTGGCATGGTCCAGGCCGCGCCAGCACAGGGTCGGCCCCCTCTCATCGCCTTCGCAGGTGTGGTTGTAGACCACATCGAGGATGACCTCGATACCGGCGGCATGGAGCTGGCGCACGGCCACGCGCAGGTCGTTCTCGTCCCCTTCGCGCGCGATGTAACGCCGCTCGGGCGCGAAAAACGCCATGGTGTTGTAGCCCCAGTAGTTGCGCAGCCCCTTCTCGAGCAGGAAGCGATCCTGTTGAAAGGCGTGGATCGGCAGCAGCTCGATCGCGGTCACCCCGAGACGGCGCAGGTGTTCGATGACCGCCGGGTGGCCCAGCGCCGCGTAGGTGCCGCGCTCGGTCGCCGGCACCGCGTCCAGCAGCCGGGTCAAGCCGCGGACATGGGCTTCGTAGATGACCATCTCCGACCACGGCACGTTCGGTGCCCGATCGTCGCCCCAGCTGAAGGCATCGTCGCCGACCACCACCGACTTGGGCACCGACGGCGCACTGTCGCGGCGGTCGAAGGACAAGTCGCTACGCGGGGAATGCAGCCGATAGCCATACACGCTATCGGTCCAGCGGGTCTTGCCGGACAAGGCGCGGGCGTAGGGATCGAGCAGCAGCTTGTGCGGGTTGAAACGGTGCCCGACACTGGGGTCGTACGGCCCGAAGGCGCGAAAGCCGTACAACAACCCGGCGCGGGCCTCGGGCAGGTAACCGTGCCACACCTCGTCAGTCCATTCCGGCAAGGTGTAGCGGGCGATTTCGCGGCGCCCGGAGGGGTCGAACACGCACAAGTCGATGCGCTCGGCATGGGCGGAGAACACGGCGAAATTCACACCCAGCCCGTCCCATACGGCACCGAGCGGGTATGGCGAGCCGGGTTCGAGGTGATCAGGTCGCACAGGCATGGCCTAGTGCAACCGCAGCACGACCGCCGCCAGCGGCGGCAGGGTCAGCTCGAGCGACTGCCCCTGCCCATGTGCGGCGATGGCATCGCTATCGCATCCGCCGCCATTGCCGGTGTTCGATCCGCCATAGAGGCCCGCGTCGGTGTTGAGAATCTCGCGCCAATGGCCCGCCCGCGGCACGCCGACGCGATACCGCTGGCGCACCACCGGGGTGAGATTGACCACACACAGCACTGGCGCCGCGTCGCCCTGTGCGCGACGCAGGTAGGCGAACACGCTATTGGCCGCATCGTCCCCAACGACCCACTGGAAGCCCGCGGCCTGGGCGTCGGTCCGATGCAGCGATGGCTCGCCGGCATACACCGCGTTGAGATCGCGCACCAGCATCTGCAAGCCGGCATGTGCCGGATCGCCGATCAGCGACCAGTCGATCTGGCGATCATGGCTCCACTCGCCGTGCTGGCCCAGTTCGCACCCCATGAACAGCAGCTTCTTGCCCGGATGCGTCCACATGAAGGCCAGATACGCCCGCAGGTTGGCGCGCTTCTGCCAGCCGTCACCGGGCATTTTGTTCAGCAGCGAGCCCTTGCCGTGCACCACCTCGTCGTGCGAGATCGGCAGAACGAAGCGCTCTGAGAAGGCATACACCAGGCTGAAGGTCAGCTCGTGGTGGTGATACGAGCGATACAGCGGCTCGCGCTGGATGTATTGCAGCGAGTCGTGCATCCAGCCCATGTTCCATTTGTAGTCGAAACCCAAGCCGCCCTCGCTCACCGGTTGCGACACACCCGGCCAGGCGGTCGACTCCTCCGCGATCATCACCGCACCCGGACAGCGCTCGTGCACCACCTCGTTGAGACGGCGGATGAAGTCGATCGCCTCGAGGTTCTCGCGACCGCCGAAGCGGTTGGGGATCCACTGATCGTGGGCGCGGCTGTAGTCGCGGTACAGCATGGAGGCGACCGCATCCACACGCAGCCCATCGACATGGAAGCGTTCCAGCCAGTACAGCGCGCTGGCAATGAGGAAACCGCGCACCTCGCGCCGGCCCATGTTGTAGATGCAGGTGTTCCAGTCCTGGTGAAACCCTTCGCGCGGGTCCTCGTGCTCGTACAGCGCGGTGCCGTCGAAGCGCACCAGGCCGTGCGGGTCGGTGGGAAAGTGCGCCGGCACCCAGTCGAGGATGACGCCCACGTTGGCACGGTGTGCCGCATCGACGAAGCGGGCGAAACCCTCCGGTGTCCCGTAGCGCGCGCTGGGGGCGAACAACGACAGGGGTTGATACCCCCAGGACCCGCCGAAGGGGTGTTCACTGACGGGCAGGAGCTCGACATGGGTGAAGCCCAGGTCGGCGACGTAGGGGATCAACCGCGCAGCCAGAGCATCCCAGTCCAGAATGTCCGCAGGGTCGTTGTCCGGGCGCAACCAGGACGCCGGATGCACCTCGTAGATCGACATCGGTGCCGTGGCCGCCTGACGCGCGGCGCGGACTTCGAGCCAGTCCTCATCGTTCCAGCGGAAGTCCCACCTCGGGGCGACGACCGAGGCGGTGGCCGGCGGCGTTTCGGTGCGTCGGGCCAACGGGTCGGCCTTTTGCACGCTGTGCCCGTGGGCGCCGACGATCTCGAACTTGTAACGCTCACCGGCACCCAGCCGCGGTAGGAACAACTCCCAGACCCCGGCGGGGTGACGAAGGCGCATGGGGTGGCGGCGACCGTCCCAGGCGTTGAAATCCCCGACTACCGATACCCGACGGGCATTGGGCGCCCAGACCGAAAACAACACCCCCTCGACGCCATCGATGCTCGCAAGACGGGCGCCCAGGCGCTCGGCCAGGTCCCAGTGCGAGCCCTCGGTCAGCAGGTGCAGGTCCAACTCGCCCAGCAGCAAGCCGAAGGCGTATGGGTCTTCGGTCTCCTGCACCGCATCGGGCCAATGGACGCGTAAGGCATACGGTCGGCGCGCCTGCACTGCACCGGCGAACAAGCCATCGCCGACATCGGTCAGTTCCGCCAGTGGCGTGCCGTCCTCGCGAGCGATGACCTCGACGCGTCGCGCACCGGGCTGGAACGCCCGCACGACCGTGCCGCGCTCGGTCTCGTGCATGCCGAGGAAGGCGAATGGATCGTTCAGCCGTCCGGCCAACGCTTCGATGGCGGCTGCCTCGACACCTGCCATGGCAGCGTGAGTGGTTTGGTCGATCAAGCGTCGTCCTCCTGTCGATTGAGCAGGCGCTGCGCAACGCTGGCAAAGCCTTGCAAGGGCACATTCAGCCAAGTGGGCCGGTTCGCCGCCTCGTAGCCCAGCTCGTACGCGGCCTTCTCGAGGATGAACAGATCAAGCAGGGCGGGCTCGGCCAGCACATCGCCGTTGACCTCCCGATACGCCGCCAGGAAAGCCTCCTGCGCCAGGGAGCGGAACACATCGCATAGTCGCTCGGCCATGTCCGTGCCGAAGGGTCCGTGCGGCGGCAGCCGGTGTTTCTTCAGATTGGCGGCGGCATAGTCGAAAGAGCGCAGCATGCCGGCCACATCGCGCAAGGGGCTGGCCTTGGCGCGGCGCTCGTCCAAGGGGCGAGAGGGCTCGCCCTCGAAGTCGATGAACACCACATCTGAGCCGGCCACGAGGATCTGGCCCAGGTGCAGGTCGCCATGGATTCTCGAGTACAGCGTTCCATCGACCCGGCCGGCCAATCCGTCCGCCATGGCCAGCAAGGCAGCCTCGCACTCCAGCAATGCCGCAACGCGCTGCGTATCGCGCGCATCGCTCCAATCGGTCTGCTTGCGCAGTACATCGAAGGCGGTATGCAACTGACCGCGCACGCTCTGGCGCAATCTGGACACCGCCGGTCCGTCCGCCGCTTCAGGGGCGAAGTCCGGGTTCTCGCTCGGGCGGGCGAGCACGGCATGCATCTGGCCCAAGCGGCGCCCCAGGGTCTCGGCAAACGCCGCGTAGGTGGCAAAGGGCTCGAGGTCGCCGGCCGCCAACCCATCGGGGGTGGTGGTCGACAGTTCCTCGATAGTGCGGTCCAGGTAGTTCAGCGTCCATTGCCAGCCGTCGCCCTGATTGGCGATGAAGCCCTGGGCCAGGGCCAGGGTCGTGGTCGTGCCATCCGTCCCATCGTGGACGAGCTCACCATATAAGGGAGCCGCGTTCTCGAAACCCGCATCGGTCAGCCAGCGGCACATCTCCGCCTCCGGGTGCACACTCGCGGTGAGTTTGCGCAACAGCTTCAGCACCAGGCTGCGACCGACCACCAGAGTGGAGTTGCTCTGTTCGGCGGTCAGCCACTGGATGTCCATCTGCTCGGGGTGCTCCAGCGCATCCAGCCGCGAGGTCGGCAGGTAGCGGATCTCACCGCCCTCGAAGGGGATTCGCGCCTGTCGTCGCAAGCCGTCGAGGACGGCGCGGGCGAACGCCGGCACGGCAAAGCCATCGGTGAGGTAACCCACGCGTCGACCCTTGCGCACCCGTGCCAGGGCGAGCTGTGGTGCGAACGGCGGCAGCACGTCATCGTCCCAGGCCACTGCCAACGGCAAGGCGTAGCGATCCGTCCCGGCATCGGTCTCGACGCTGACCACCGTCAGTACGGGCGTATCGCCCTCATGGGTGAGCGGCACGGACCAGGCGACTGCCGCGGACACAAAACCGGCGTCCTTGCGTTGGAACCAGCGCCGATACGGCAGATACGCCGGTAGCACCTCACCCTCCAGTGCTTTGCCGTCTTTTCCGGCCAACACCTCGGTCATCGACTGGCGCAGTACGAAGGTCAGGTGCTCGGGCTCCATGCCGGCGGTGGCCGTGCTCCACTCCGGCGGCTCCATTTCGGCGCTGAGCGCGAACCAGTAGAAGCCGTAGGGCGGCAAGGTCAACAGGTAGGGCAACTGCCCGATGGTGGGAAACGCCACGCCGCCGGAAAGCTCCACAGGCACTTGGCCGGCGAAGGCCGACATCTCCAGCTCCACCGCCTGGGCCTGGCGCGAGAGATTGGCCAGGCAGAGGATACGATCGCCCTCGTGCTCGCGCAGGAAGACCAGGATCTTGCGGTTTGCCGGGTGCAGGAAACGTATGCCGCCACGGCCGAAGGCCGGGTGTTGGCGACGCACGGCCAGCATGCGCCGCGTCCAGTTGAGCAGGGAGTTGGAATCGCGCTGCTGCGCTTCCACGTTGATGGCGTCGTAGCCGTACAGCGGGTCCATGAGCAGCGGCAGGGTGAGCTTGGCCGGGTCGGCGCGCGAGAACCCGCCATTGCGGTCGTTGGACCATTGCATGGGGGTGCGCACGCCGTCGCGGTCGCCCAGGTAGATGTTATCGCCCATGCCGATCTCATCGCCGTAATAGATCACTGGCGTGCCAGGCATGGTCAGCAGCAGGGAATTCATCAGTTCGATGCGGCGCCGGTCGCGTTCCATGAGTGGCGCAAGCCGGCGGCGTATCCCTAAGTTGATGCGCGCCCGCCGGTCAGCCGCATAGGTATCCCACAGGTAGTCGCGCTCCTTGTCGGTCACCATCTCCAGCGTCAGTTCGTCGTGGTTGCGCAGGAAGATCGCCCACTGGCAGTTGTC
>CBFGWV010000130.1:0-13058 GCA_965652545.1 uncultured Candidatus Competibacteraceae bacterium
CGATAGCTCGGCGTGTTGCGAAAGCGCGCCGCCGCACGCACGCTGCGGGGGTCGGAATCCCACCCCCCGCCACGCAGGGTACGCCAGCCGTCGGCGGCGGGCTCGGCGCAGGTCAGGTGCGCACCCTCGTAGCGCTCGTCCCAACCCGAGCAGGTCCACTCCCAAACATTGCCCAGCATGTCCGCCAAGCCCCAGGGATGGGTGGTGAACGCACCCACCGGTGCGGTGAACCAATGGCCGTCATTACAACCGTGATTGCCGTTCCAGCGTGGACCGGACAGCTCGATCGCCCGGTCGCCGACGTTGGCATGACCACAGGCCGCCAGGGCATCGTCACCCCAGAAGCGGCTCGTAGCCGTGCCGCCGCGGGCGGCGTATTCCCATTCCGCCTCGCTGGGCAGGCGGAACCCACCGCCGGTCTCACCGTTCAGCCAGGTCACATAGGCCATGGCGTCCGCCCAGCTGACGCAGACCACGGGGTGATCGTCGCCCTGTTCGAAACCGGGGTTTCGCCAATCGCGCCCGGCGCGCCATGCCCAGTCGCCGCCGTCCTTGCCATCCGCCCAGCCCCAGCAACCCTGTGCCGGATCGCGCTCGGCGTCGGTGCGGTAGCCGGTCGCCGCAATAAAACGGGTGAACTGCCCAACGGTCACCTCGTGCACACCCAGGTAGAAGCCACCCAGCCTCGCCTCGTGCTGGCTTTCGTCCGGCCAGCGCTCGGCCTCGCTGCTCGGGCTGCCCATCAGGAACGTCCCACCGGGCAGGTACATCAGCTCGGCCGCTGGGCGGCCGTCCAACAGTTCGGCCGTGACGATCGAAAACGGGACTGGCGCCGGGGCCGGGATCGCGGCTGGTGCAGGTGTCGGCGCGGGGCTGGAAAACACCGGTGGCGAAACCGACGGTACTGCCGCCGGGGGCGCGGTTTGCGGTTGCACAGCCACCGCATCCGAGGGGGCCTCACGCGATGCGAGAACCCAGGCGATCGGCAGGCCAATGACGCCCAAAATGGCAATCGCCCATAGCCATATCGGCAGGCGACGATGATGAGACGCCTCAGCGGGCTGTGGTTCCCGCACCGCGGTACCGGTCTCCTCCAGCGCCTGCGGTGCACTCAGTTCCGCCTGCAGGTCATCCAGAAATGCGCGGATGGTGGGATAGCGGGCTGCCGGCTCACGCGCCAACATACGCAGGATGATCGGCTGGAACCGGGCGACCGGCTCCGGCAGGCTGGGGATCAGTTCCTTCTCTTTCTGCTGTTGCACCATGGCCGGGGAGGTGCCCGCGAACGGCTTCCAACCGGCCAACATCTCGAAGAACAGCACGCCCAGGGAGTAGATGTCGCTGCGCGCATCCGCATGGCTGCTGTCCCAGTATTGTTCCGGGCTCATGTAGATGGGCGTACCGACCGAAGCGACCGTCATCGACATCTGCATCTGCGGCGTCAGCATCTTGGCGATGCCGAAGTCCGTGATCACCGGCGTATCGTCGTCGTGGAACATAATGTTGCGTGGTTTGATGTCCCGATGGACGATGCCACGCGCATGGGCGACCTCCAGCCCCTCGGCGAGCTGGCGGACGATGGCAACGGCCTGAGCCGGCGACAGGCCCTGGCGGATACGCTCGGCCAGCGAGCCACCGGAGAGGTATTCCATGACGATGTAATAACTGCCATCGGCCGAGTCGGCGTCGAATACCTGCACGATGCCAGTATGGCGCAGGCTGGCGGCGATCTTGCCCTCCTGGCGGAAACGCTCGACGAAGCCGGCTTCGGCATCGTCCACCAGTTGCTCGTCGATGACCTTGATCGCGACGAAGCGATCCAGCGTCTTGTGCTTGGCGAGAAACACCTCCGCCATGCCGCCCTTGCCGACCCGGCGCAGAATGTCGTAGTTGGGAATCCCGGTCGGCGTCATATTTACCGTTGCTCAAGAGGCGTTGAACGTCGGCATCCGTTCCCAGAACAAGTGTACACGTCAACTCAGACCCAGCCGGCCCGGCGAAATCGATAGTACAGGTACGCGCAGACCCCACCGAGGACCAGCAGCGCCGCAGGATAGCCGTACCGCCAGTCCAACTCGGGCATGAACTCGAAGTTCATACCCCAGATGCCGGCGAAGACCGTAGCCACAGCGAATATGGCCGCCCAGGCGGCCAAGCGCTTACTGACCTCACTCTCTTCGATGGCCACCAGAGACAGGTTCACCTGCATGACCGTGGCGATGGAGTCTCGAATGGCATCGACACCAGTATCGATGCGATCCAAGTGGTCATAGACGTCACGGAAATAGGCCGCCGTCCCGCGGCACAGCTCCGGGACGCGGCTGCCGTGCAACCGCCGGGCGACCTCCAGTAACGGTGCGACCGCATGCTTGAGCACTGCGACTTTGCGCTTCAGTGCGTACAGTTGCTGGATGCTCCGGCGGTGGTTCCCCCCTTCGAATACGGCGTCCTCCAGCGCATCGAGCTCGCTCTCCAGCACCTCGAGTACGGGGAAGTAGCGGTCCACCACCGCGTCCATCAACGCATAGAGCACGAATGCCGGGCCCTCACGCAGCAGTTGCGGTTCATGCTCGCATCGTCGGCGTACATCGGCGAAACCCTCGCGGGTGCGGTTGCGGACCGAAATGACGTAGTTGCGGCCGACGAATACGTCGATCTCACCCAACCACAGCGCATCGCCGTCGAGCTCCACTGTATGCATCACCACGAACAAGGTGTCCGCATACTCGTCCAGCTTTGGACGCTGCAACAAATGCAGCGCATCTTCCACGGCCAGGGGATGCAAGCCGAAATGGCTCTGAACCGACGCAAGCTCGTCGGCATCGGCCTCGCGCAATGCGATCCAGACGAAACGATCGGGCCGGTCCAAGACGGCGGGCAATTCATCGAACCCGACCTCCCCCAGACGTCGCCCATCCTCGTATGCCACGGCATTGACAAACATCAGTCGCTCCTAAAATGATTGATGCAGCATCGATCCTCGCAGTGTGCCACGTCCGCGCAAGCCAATTTCCGCACATTTTTGCTGCGAAACGTAACGCCTTGTTTACTGCGCGATTTGGTCTAGGCTCAATAACGCGTACTGCGGGGGGCGGGTCACGCAACGCCCTTGGAGTTACACACCATCAGCCAGGGAGCCGCGGCAGCGATGTCTAATATTGCCGGTAAAGCCTATGCGATGAACGTGATCACGCCCATGCGGCCGAGACTCACGTGGATCAATCGCTTTCTGTTCATGTTCGCCCGGGTCATGCCGAGTAACCTTGCCGGGCTGCTCGGTCTGTCGCTTATCCATTTTGCCCGCTGGGTATTGATCAAACGCGACCAGTGGCCGGATCTGGGCCAGGGCAAGCAGACGCTCGATAATGACTACATGTTGTTTCTGAGCAATTTCAACGGTACCTGGGACCAGTACATCGACGCCTTCTCGGACGGTATTCCCAATGGCCTGGACCTGTTCTGGTATTCCAGCACCAAATACCCTCATTCGATTCCGGTAACGCCATTCAAGAACTACATCGTCCACAACCAGGTCGATACCGATTACTACTACAACGCCACCCCGGGGGCCGCGCAGCGCGACATAAAAGGGGCGTTGAAGGTCCGCCAGACGTTGTTGCGCCTGGCCGAGGCCCATGCCCGGGAGGACGCCCAGACCTTCGCCAAGACGTATCGCAAGGCGCTCCTACGGCTCCAGCATTGCTTTTATTCGCCGGGTTATGCCCCGGTGGCCAGCAATGACACCGAGGCCGCCGCCATCAATCGCCAGCCGTACATCGAGGCACGCTGGGCCAAGCCGTCGTCGGACGCCGCCAAAGTCGCCTGATTTCCACTCAACGTAAGGAACGGACGCCATGCCGAACTTCGACGGCGGTCACTATTTTCTGACCGTACTGGCCCCCATTGACGATGCCATCACCCCGGACGAAACCGGCGAGCGGCGCGACGGTGTCCAGCGGGTACGCAATGTGCTCTCGACCCTGCCCACCGCGCGGCAATCGCCGGCCAGCGAGGCGGGCAGCCTGAACAGCCCCTTCGCGCGCAATCCGCGGACGCACTTCGTGCGCTTCGCCGTCATCGAGGATGTGATCTACAACGGCCGGGTATCGGGCGATGCCATCGTCGCCGCGGCGACCGGGGACAACCCGCTTACACCACAGCCGGTAGATCGGCTCAACTGCCCCTATCTCGTCTTCGCCGCGGATTTCGATGCGGCGGATGGGTCAGTGGAGACGCTCGAGGGCTATCTGCGCGAGCTGTGGAACGATCTGAGCGAGGAGCTGGAGCTGATCTTCCGCCATTGCCACGGCTTCAAGGGGGTGAACAGCGCAGAAGGCTTCGCTGCGTACATCTGCCGCTGTCAGGTCGAAACCACCATGCCGTTCAACGACTATTGGGTGGGTTCGCCGCCGCTGTCGGACCTGCCGCTGAAGCCCATGGTGGCACCGGCGCTCGTGACCGGCGTCATCGCCATCGTGGCAGCCATCGGTTGGCTGGTCGGCGCGGGCGCGCGCTGGGGTTGGACGGCCGTGCTGGCCGCGCTGGTCACCGCCGCGCTGCTGTACGGGCTCTACCGGTTCATCCTCCACCGCGGCGAGAAACCCTACCCGACCGCTCCGGACTCCGACCTGCCGGCCGTACTCAAAGCCTTGTACCTCCAGGAGCGGTTTACACAATTCGTCATCGATCAGCAGGGCAAACCGGATGAGGCCGTGAAGAACGCATTCGGGCAATTTTTGGCCGCCAACCGACCCGCCGACATTGACGCGCCGACACAAGCGCGCGGTGTGATCCGATCATCAGGGAGTGCATCATGAAGCGGGAACTGGACCTCGCCGACATCCAGGGCAACGTGGTTCGTGCCTACGGGCAGTACGGCTACCCTCACGCGCGCTACTTTTGCTTCAACGTCAGCAGCCCGGTAGCCGGGCGCGTGTTTGTGGACAACCTGCGCGCACAGGTCACCACGGCAGAACGTTGGGCCCGCGGCAGTCGCAACTACCGCGGCGAGGACGCCGTCCCCAGACCGCCGGTGACCGTCAACATCGCATTCACCTTCCGCGGCCTGATGAGCCTCAACCTGCCCACCCGTACCCTGCGCCAGATGCCCGACGAATTCATCGATGGGATGGCCAAGCGGGCCATCATCATCGGCGATACCGGCCCCAGCGGCGTGGAGCATTGGGACCGGGTATGGCGCGATGGCTGTCAGTACGCGCCGGCCAGCCCGGATTCAGTCGTCCACATATGGGTCAGCGTCAATGCCCAGGCCGAGCCCGACGGCTCGGCGGTACCCGAGCTCGAGGCCAAGACCGACTGGCTGCGCCGGCTGTGCAAGGAGTCCGCCGGCGGCGTGCGCATGCTCACCGGCCACGGCCCCGACAACGCCGAATACCAAGCCGCCAAGGCCTTGATGGCCAGCGATGGCAAGGGCAACCAGGTGCCCACGGGCAAAGAGCACTTCGGCTACACCGACGGCATCGGCAACCCGGTTTTCAGCGGGCAGTACGAGCCAGAGATCGAAGCCCAGCAAGTCATCGGCCGCGGCAAGCTGTTACCCGACCAAACCTGGGCACCGCTGGCCACGGGCGAGTTCATCCTCGGCTATCCCGACGAGTCGCAGGCCTTGCCGCCCACCGCGCCACCGGCGGACTTTCTGCGCAACGGCACATTCATGGCCTTTCGCAAGCTGCACCAGAACGTCGCGGCGTTCAACGAGTACCTGGACGAAACCGCCGCGGTGTTCGCCCGCGAGATGAACATGCCGGTACCCGAGGCGCGGGAGACGGTCATGGCGAAATTCATCGGCCGCTGGTCGGACGGCGTGCCACTGATCGCCGCTCCCACCTTCGCGGACTGGAAGGCCTTCGGCCAGCGCTTCGGCGACTTGTCCAAGCCCGAGAACCGTCTGGCCTTCGAACAGGCGCTGATCGACTTCAAATTCCGCGACGACCTCGCCGGCAGCCGATGCCCGGTCGGCGCACACATCCGGCGGGTCAATACCCGCGACCTGCTGGACCCGAAAATCACCAGCAAGGATGTATCCCAACTCAGCGGGTCGGCCCTGAACAACCGTCGCCGCATCCTGCGCCGCGGCCTGCCCTACGGTAGCTTCGACCCGGCCGACGACGGCGACGACAAGGAGCACGGCGTCGCCTTCATCGTCATGTGCGCCAGCCTGTTCCGGCAGTTCGAATTCATCCAACAGCAATGGATTCACTACGGACTGGATTTCAACGCCGGCAACGACACCTGTCCGGTACTGGGCAACCGCGACCAGAGTGATCGCTTCGTCATCCAGAACGACCCCAAGGGCGGCAAGCCACCGTTCATTTGCAATCACCTGCCGCAGTTCGTCACCGCCCACGGAGGCGACTACTTCTTCATCCCCAGCATCACCGCCCTGCGCATGATCGCCATGGGTATCGTGGACCCCACATGAGACAGCAGGGACACACTCGACCATGCATTGGCTGATCAACGGACTTCGCAGCATCTGGCTCACCATCGTGGTCGTCGGCGAAGGACTGGCTGCTGTCGCGGCGCTCATCGGGGCCGCGCTCGGCGCGCTGACCGGCTCCGGCGGGACATTTACATCACGTCTGGTCGGGCGATTGACCTCGCCCGCCGGGCAGCGCACGGCGTTCTCCGCATTGCGGGCCTTCGCCCCCAATCTCACGCTCAAACGTCAGCTTGTGAGCGCCTACCCCAACACGGGCACGGCCATCGTCAGCCGTTTCGACGACATGCACGAGGTCCTCGACAGAGAAGAGGACTTCGCCGTGGTCTACCAGCCGCGCATGGCGGTCGTCACGGGCGGTGAGAACTTCTTCCTCGGCATGCAGAACACACCCCGCTACACCCGCGATGTCTCCAACATGCGGCTGGTGGCGCGACGCGAGGATGTCGCCGAGACGATCCTGCCCCTGGTGACGCGCGAGGCCGAAAACATCGTGGCCGCTTGCGGAGGTGAGTTGGACGTGCCGGCCCAGCTCACCCTGCCGGTACCCGCACGCATGGTCGCGGCGTACTTCGGCACGCCCGGACCGGATGAACAGACGATCATCGACTGGACCACGACGCTGTTCTGGTACCTGTTCATCGACCTTAACGCCGACCCCGACGTCGGCCGCCGCGCCGAGGCCGCCGCAGCGGCGGCACGCACCTATCTCGATGCCACCATCGCGCAGCGCAAGGCCCAGCCCAGCGACGCCGACGACGTCCTCAACCGGGTGCTGGCCCTGCAGGCGGCGAACATGCCGGGCAACGCCGACCTCGATATCCGCAACAACCTGATCGGCTTGATCATCGGCGCCATTCCGACGCTGAACAAGGCCTCGATCCAGGCGCTGGACGTATTGCTGGACAAACCCGAGGCGCTGCGCCAGGCCCAGGCCGCCGCGCAGGCCGACGACGACGCAACACTGGCTGCGGTGGTATTCGAGGCTTTGCGCTTCAACCCGATCAACCCGGTGATCTTCCGCCGTGCCGTGCGCGACACCGTCATCGCCCGCGGTACGGCGCGGGCAAGGTCCATCGGCAAGGACACCATGGTGTTCGCCGCCAATCTCTCAGCCATGTTCGACCGACGCGAGGTACCGGCCCCGGCGGCGTTCCGTCCGGGTCGCCCGGCGCACCACTACATTCTGTGGGGCTACGGCCTGCACACCTGCTTCGGGGCACAAATCAATCAGGCGGTCATTCCGGCACTGCTCAAACCCCTGCTCAAGCGCCGCGGCCTGGCCCGCGCCAGGGGCCCTGGCGGCCGGGTGGACACCGGCGGCACCCCGTTCCCGCAACACTTGATGGTGCACTTCGATGACTGAGGCCACACCCGTACTGGTCACGCTGCTGCCCAGCACCGATGTAGACCTCGGCCGCTGGTTGCTTCAGCATTACGGCGTCGACTACCGGGAAAGCCCGCACGCACCGGTGTTCCATGTCTTTGCTCTGAAATGGCACGGTGTCGGCGCCGACGACTACCCGCTGCTGCTGCTCGGCGAGCGCAAGGTGCCGACTATCGACAAGATCTTGCCGACTTACGACCCCAAAGTTCCTGCCGAGCGACAGTTGCTGCCGGCCGATGCGCAACTGCGCGCCACGGTCATCGACGCGGGACGGGATTTCCGCTTCAAGATGGGGGGTGGCGTCGTAGACTGGGCCTATTACAACTTCCTGCCCCATCGGCGCCTCACCTGGGCGTCGTTCACCACCGGCGTGCCCTGGTACGAGGTCGTTGGCGTGGCCGTCGGCTATCCACTCATCCGCCTGGCCATGACCAAGGCGCTGAAACTCGATGCCAAACGCGCACAGCAGGGGCTGGATGCCGTGCACCAAGGCTTCGACCAAGTCGATGCGCTACTGGCCGACGGGCGCGAGTTTCTGTATGGCGATCGGCTCGGCTACGCCGACCTGGCTTTTGCCGCCTCGGCCGCCCCCATGGTGCTGGCGCGCGGCTATGGCGGTCATCTGCCGACACTGGATGCGGTCACCGAACCCATGCGCGAGGTCATGGCGCCCCTGCGGGAGCGGCCGGCCGGCCGGTTCGTTCAACGACTGTACGACCGTTTTCGCAAGGCCTGAAGACGGTCACAGGTAGTCCTGCACCAGGTGGTAGCTAGCGCGCATTTCCTCGGCCAGCCAGTCCACGAAATTCGCCGCCTTGGGCCAGCCCCGCACCTCGGGCCGCATGACCGCGTAGTAGTCGAAGCCTGCCCGTACCGCCCGTCCCCACGGTGCCCGCAGACGGCCGGCGGCCATATCGTCCACCACCAGCAGGCTGCGCCCCAGAGCCACCCCCTGCCCGGCCACCGCGGCCAGGAGGACCATATCGGCGCGCCCGAATGCCATGCGCTCGCGCCCCTCCACCACGGCAAGACCGGTCTGATCGAACCAATGTCGCCAGGAAAACCCGCTGCCATCACGCTCGCCGGTACTGTCATAGAGTTGCCGTTGGTCTGCCAAGGCCGTGACTCCGGCCGACGGGTCCATACTCAGCGTCGGGCTGCACACCGGAAAGACATCTTCATGCACCAGAAAGCGCGTGTACTCGCCGCCTTGCCCACCGGTGCCGAAGCGGATGGCGACATCCACCCCCGAAAGATCGCTGAGCCGGTCATCGGCTTCCAGATGTACCCGCAACCCCGGATGCTGGTCATGGAACCCCGGCAGACGGGGGATCAGCCAGCGCAGCGCCAGTGAGGAGAGCACCTGCACCCGCAGGATGCCGGTCTCATGGCGGGCATGCAGGTCGGCTAGCGTCTGCCCGATACCGGCCAAGGCCCGATCCACGCTGGCATAGAGTTGCTCACCATCGGGAGTGAGGGCGAGCCGTCGCGTCGTCCGCCGCAGCAGGGACAGGCCCAGCCCCCGCTCGAGTTCTCGAATCCGATGACTGACCGCGCTCTGACTTACGCCGAGCACCTCCGCAGCCGCGGTGAAGCTGCCGCAGCGGGCCACCGCATGGAACCAGCTCAAACCGCTCAACGGCAACGCGTAAGGTCCGTAGTCCGGTAATGTGTGGTCCATGAAACGTCTCTTATCTTAATCGGTGCGCAACGGTCTTCTGAGTCTAGAAGTTTGCCGGCGATTCATCGATTCAGCTCATGAATCCAGAACCGCTGCCCACTACCGGCATGGCGTCATAGTGCCGACAATGCCGCCCAAGCGAACGACAGGACACCCGCATGAGCGACATCCGAATCCATCTGGCCAACGCCTTTACACATGCCGGCACCGGCGGCAACCCGGCCGGCGTGGTGCTCGATGCCGACGCATTGGCATTCGACCGGCGTCAGCACATTGCCGCGCAGGTGGGCCTGTCTGAGACCGCCTTCGCCCGCCGCCGACCCGATGGCGATTTCGAACTGGCATTTCACACCCCCACCCGCGCCATCCCGCACTGCGGGCACGCCACCTTGGCGGCATTCGCCGTCCTCGCCAGCCAGGGGTCGCTCGCCGAGGGCGATTACCGGCACCATACCGTCGATGGGGTCCGCGTCATCAGACGCAAGGGCGATACCGTCTTTATGGCCCAGGGCGAACTGGTGGACGAAGCCTTGCCGCCGGGCCTGACGTCGCCCCTGGCTACGGCGCTCGGATCGACCGTGATCAATGGCGCCCGTATCGCCAGCACAGGCAACCGCTTCCTGCTCGTGCCCCTACCGTCCGCCACCGCATTGGCGGCACTGAGGCCAGACGCCGGGCGCATTGAGGCGATCAGTGAGGAACTCGATCTCATTGGTATCTATGCGTATACCGCCGATGTCCAGGATGCGGCGCTGGCGGCGAGCACACGCATGTTCGCACCGCGTTTTGGCATCGCCGAGGAGGCGGCAACCGGCATGGCGGCAGCCCCGCTGGGCGCCGTCCTGCTGAATGACCAGGCCAATCGGTTGGTGCTGGAGCAAGGCCGCTACATGGACCCGCCGAGTATCAGCCGCCTGTATGTCCATCGTGATGAAGCCGGCATCGCCTGGGTTGGTGGGCAGGCCAGCGTCTCGGGTATCCACACGGTGACGGTTTAGGAGCCTGCCGTGCGTGAAGTTGTCGGCAGCGCGTCCAGCAGGGGCTTGAGCATATCGATGAGCATAGCCGGATCGCCCGCTTGCCCATCCGGCCAGTGCGACTCGAACTCGGCCACCTCCAGCCCCAGCACGCGCAGTCTGGCCAACGCAGCGAACGCTGCCTGCGCACCATCCCGGGACAGCCCGCCAGGTACGGCATACTCGGTGGGCACAATGCCCGGCTCGAGAACGTCGCAATCCAGATGGATGTAGACCGGGCGCCCGCCGACGGCGTCGACGAGCCGCTGTGAAAAGTCTTCACCGGGCGCCACATGCCTCAATGCACCACTGTCGATCAACGCCTGTTCCGCCGGGTCGATATCGCGGCTGCCGGCGAGCACCACATTGGCCAGTTGCAACTGGTCACCGAGCCCCGAGTGCCACTGCCCCGCCGCACCGGTCAGCACCATGCCCCCGAGATAGCCGGAATCCGAGGTGGCCGGGGTGTTCGAATCTGCATGCGCGTCGAACCACACGATGCAGGCCTCCGGATTGGCCCGCGCCACCGCCGGCAGGGTCGCCAGTGCACTCGCGCAACGCCCCATGGTCGTTAGCGGTACCGCGGCGCGGGCAAGCACGTCATCCAAGCGACTGCGTAAGGCCGTCAGCGCGGGACGGGCGGCGGCGAGTTCCACATCCCAGTGGCCGCGGATCGGTGGCTCCGGCCGCCCGATCACCGTGGTCTTCAGCCCGCAATGCGCTGCCAAAGCATCCCCAAGCGCCCGGGCACCGGCCATCGCACGTGCATTGCGGTCCGCTGTGCGGGCGTGGAAGACAGTCAGAGCGATAGCGTCAGGCATGGTCTGGCGATGAACCGCGGCTGGCGTCGATCAGCGCGTGCGCCATGCGCCGCAGTAGCGGCGTGGCTTCGCCCGGCTCGAGGAGCTGCGAGCTGACGAAGGCGCCGTTGATGACCACCGCCAACTGTCCGGCAAGCTCGTCCGGATGCCGGACGGCCAGTCGCTCGGCGATGCCTTTCAACCGGCGCCGCATTTCGCGCTTGTGGGCCGCCGCGACTTTGCGCGCGGGGTGGTCGCTTTCGGGGAACTCCGCGGCGACATTGATCTGTGGGCAACCGCGATAGTTGGGGCGTCCGACCCGCTCGCCGATCCAGTCCAAATGTGCATCCAACTCCGCGCTCGGATCGTCGCGGTGTTTCTGCGCGACGCTATCCCATGTGCCCCAGAAATCCTGGTCCTCGCGTTCGAGAAACGCGGCGATCAGGTCGTCTTTGGTGCGGAAATGGCGATAGAGACTGGTCTTGGCAACGCCGGCTTCCTCCACCACGAGGTCCACCCCCACGGCGCGAACACCACGCTGATAGAACAGCGCCGAGGCGGTATCGAGGATGCGGTCTCTCACGTCCAGGCTGCCGTGCGGGCTTGAGCGGATAGGGTTCTTGGGCATCGATGGTACCTCCATGCCGGCAACATAACATACGTCTGCTTGACACACTACAGACCTGTTCGTACGCTAACAAAACAAACAGGTCTGTATCGGAGAGAAGCAAATGCAGATTCATGGGTTGCGACATGCGGAACGCGGTCACTCTGTCGCGGTGTTCGGCGCCACGGGGCATACAGGGAGGTTCGTCATCGCTGAACTGTTGCGCAGGGGCTTGACACCCATCGCCGTTGCACGCGACAGCGCACAGTTGGCTGCCGCAGGCTACGCCGATCGCGGCATCGCTGTCCGCGTCGCCTCGATTGACGATGCCGCGTCGCTCAGCCGGGCATTCGCCGGCGTCGCTGCGGTGATCAACTGCGCCGGTCCGTTTCTCGACACTGCTCACCCGGTGGCATCGGTCGCATTGAGCCTGGGTATCCACTACCTGGATGTGACCGCCGAGCAGCCCAGTGCCCAGGCGACGTTCGAGACGTTCGACGCACCGGCTCGCGAGGCAGGTGTCGTCGTGATACCGGCCATGGGGTTCTACGGCGGCTTTGCCGACCTGCTCGCCACCACCGCCATGGGCCATTGGGATATCGCCGACGAGATCAGCATCGCCATAGCGCTGGACAGTTGGCACCCGACACGAGGTACCCGTGTAACAGGGGAGCGAAACACGGCTCGACGCCTGATCATCGCCGATGGCCGACTCACACCGCTGCCGCTACCCGCTGCTGAGAGGCCGTGGGCGTTTCCCGCGCCCTTCGCCCGGCAGGAGGTCATCGAACTGCCGTTTTCGGAGGTGATCGTCATGGCGCAACACCTGCGCACAACCGAGCTTCACACCTATCTGAGCCAACGCGCGCTTCGGGACATCAGAGACAAGAGCACGCCGCCCCCCAGCCCCACCGATGCCTCAGGCCGGTCCGCGCAACGGTTCCTGATGGAGGTCATTGTCAGACAAGGCGCCGATACGCGCCGCATCGTCGCCCAAGGGCAGGACATCTACGCCTTCTCGGCGCCGCTGGTCTGCGAGGCCGTTCAACGCATCCTGACGGGCGAGAGGCGGGGCATCGGCGCACAAGCTCCCGGTGCTCTCTTCGA
>CBFGWV010000131.1:0-13002 GCA_965652545.1 uncultured Candidatus Competibacteraceae bacterium
TCGCGGCGCAGGTCCTGGAGCGTGTTCGCCGCCTGCACCGTGGCCTCGCCGGCGGCCAGGCGACGCATGTCCTCGATCAGGTCCTTGCGGAACGCCTGCAGGGTCTGATCCAGCGTCTTCTCCGGCCAGATCAGCGAAAACGCGAACTTCAACGCCATGGCGCCGCCGGGGATGCCGGTCATTTCGGACAGCTTGTCCCCGCCGAAGCCCAGCACACCGCCGATCACCGCACGCAAGGCCAGCTCAGTGGCGTCCTGGTAGGGCCTGACGGCGGTTTCACCGCCATCGAGCCAGCGAAAGCCGGTGGCCGGTGCGAGGTAGAACAACGATCCCTCCCCCTCCGCCACCTCCAAGATCGCACCGGCCGTAGGTACGCCGTTGCCGGGGACACGCCACTGCGCGGTCGGCTGCCATTTGCACACGATGCGGTAACGGTGTCCGCCCGCCGGCACCAGCTCCAGATCGGCTAAGGACTCCGCATCCTTGCGCACCCACTGGATCATCCGTCCATTGGCCGCAAAGACGAGCTTGCCGCTGTTGCGGCTGCGCAGTTGCACCCCGCCCTTCGTCCCACTGTCCAAGCGGAACTGGGCATTGCCGTCCTCCAGCGATGCCCCGAACACCAGCCCCCAACCGTCCTCGAAGCGATCGTCCTCCACCACCACGCCCAGCGGTTTGGCCGGGTCGGCCTGATACACCGGGAGCAGGTTGTAGTAGACGTGGCCGCCCAGCGGCTCGTCGGCACGCGCGGGCATCGGCATCTGTGCCGCATTGGCTTGCATTGTCATGGCGCTATCCCCCCGCCACTACACCCATCAGAACGCGACCGGCCACCAGGACGAACACCACCGCGATGGTGCGCTCGATGGCCCCGGCGTGGCGTTGCAACCAGGGTAGGACGGCGCCGTGCGACAAGCCCACGGCCACCAGGCAATACCACATTGTGTCAATGCCCGCGGCCGTCAGGGCCAGCACCAGTTTTGCGCCCCAACTGAAATCGGGCGAGATGAACTGGCTGAACAAGGCGAGAAAGAACAGCGCAACCTTGGGGTTGAGGAAAGCGACCATAAAACCGTCGCGTGCGGCCTGCCCGACATTGCGATGGACCGGTTGCCCCGGCGCCCGTTCGAACCGCCCTGCCTCGCCTGCCGCACCCCACGCCTTCCAGGCCATGTACAGCAGATAGGCCGCCCCCAGCACGCTGATGGTATTGCGCACCGCCGGCACTGTCTGGAACACCAGCCCCAGGCCGGCCATCGTGATCAGCGCATAGAAGCCGATGCCCGCCCCGTGCGCCACCGCGCAGGCCAGACCGGCCTGGCGCGACTGATGCAGCGAATGCCGCAGTACCACCGCCAAGCTGGGACCCGGTGTTATCGCGCCCAGTCCGCAAATGGTGGCAACCGACAGCCAGGCCGTGAATGTCATGGGAGCAGGGTCCTTTGGATGAAACGACCGTGTGGATCGCGGTGTGGACGAAACCTTACTCCAGGGCATCGCACGCTGGCTACGTGGCGATCTGCTGCGGTGCAAGGTTGACTTGTAGTTACCTATTAGGAAACTCTTAGGAAACTTTTTAAGGACGATCGCATATGGATGGGTTGGGTGAGCGCTTGCGCGCCGTGCGCCGCGCAGCGGGCAAGACCTTAGATGTGGCGGCCAGCCAGGCCGGCATCACCAAGGGTTATCTGTCGCGTATCGAGAACGGTCGCTCCAGCCCCTCGATCGCCATCCTCTCCAGCCTCGCGGCGGTCTACGGCGTGCCCATGGGGGCCATCTTCGATGCCGGCGGCGGCAACGATGCCTTCTCGCTGGTTCGTGCCAACGAGCGCCTGGAGATCATCCGCGACGGCTCAGAAACCGGTTACCGTTTCGAGGCCATCGCCTTTCGCAAAACCCAGCGCATGGTCGAGACCTTCATCGTCACTATGCCGCCGGGGGTCGCGCGCAAGCACCCCTACCGCCATGCCGGCGAAGAGCTGTTTTTCATTCTCGAAGGCCGGTGCCGCTTTCTCTACGGCAGCGAGGAGTACGTCCTCGAGGCCGGCGACACGGTGTACTTCGACTCTTCCATCGACCATCGCGGCGATGCCCATGGCGATGTGACAGCGGTTGCGCTTGCGGTGGTGATTCCACCGCCCGGCTCACCCGCACCACCACGACGAAAACCATAACGACAACCACACCACCACCACTGCTGTGAGGAGACACCCTGGTATGAAGACCCGTCGCAACTTCCTGAAAGCGTCACTGGCCGCCACCGGCGCCGCCGTCGCCGCACCGGCCCTGATCCGCAGCGCCCACGCCCAGGAGCAAGTCTCCTGGCGCATGCAGGCCTTGTGGGATCCGGGCACCACCCCTTACAAGTTCGAGGAGCGTTTCGTCGAACGCGTCAGCCAGCTCACTGGCGGCGGTTTCCAGATCCAACTCTTCGCAGCCGGCCAGATCGTACCGGCGGCGCAGATGTTCGATGCCGTGCGTGCCGGCGCCTTCCAGATGATGAAGAACTTCGACGGTTACAACGCCGGGGCCATCCCCGCGCTGGCCTTCACCAGCACGATCCCCTTCGGCTTCCCGCAGAGCGACCAGTACGAAGCCTGGTTCTACGAGAAGGGCGGCCTGGATATCGCCCGCGAAGCCTATGGCCAGGCCGGCATCCACTACATTGCGCCCTCGGTGTACGGCGAGGAGCCCATGCACAGCCGCGAGCCGATCCGCAGCATCGGCGAAATGGCGGACAAGAAAGGGCGCTTCGTCGGCCTGGCCTCGTCAGTCATGGGCGCCTTCGGCGTGGCCGTGTCGCCCCTGCCGACCTCCGAGGTGTATTCGGCACTGGAGCGCGGCATCGTGGACTTCGCCGACCGCGGTGACCTGACCGCCAACCTGGAGGCCGGCCTGGGCGAAGTCGCCAAGTACATCATCCTGCCCGGTGTGCACCAGCCGACCACGGCAACGGCGTATGCCGCCAACGCGCAGGCCTGGGCGCAACTGCCCGAGGCCTACAAGGCTGCACTGGAGGTCGCCGCGCGCGAGGTGTCCGGTGCGCTGCGCCAGCACATCCTGGTGCAGGACCAATCGGCCCTGGCGGCCTTCCAGGAACAAGGTGTGGAGATCATCCGTCTCGATGAGGCCGATATCCGCGACAACCGGCCCAAGGCCGTAGACGCCTGGACCAAAGCGGCCGGCGACAATGAACTGGCCAAGCGGGCGCTGGCGAGCATCACCGGCTTCATGGACGAGTTGGGCCTGCTCTGACCCTGCGCATGTATGCCCTCAGTCGCCTGTACTGCCGCTCGGTGACCGGGTTCAACCGGCTGTGCACCGTGTCCGCCGCCTGGTTGGCGGTGGGCATGGTGCCGGTGCTGTTGCTCGAGGTGGTCATGCGCTACCTCTTCAACAGCCCCACCAGTTGGGCCACGGAGCTGTGCACGCTGGTGTTCGGGCCGTACTTCCTGCTCGCCGGCCCGTATCTGCTGCACGTTCGCGGACACGTGAACGTGGACATTCTCGTCCAACACCTGGGGCCACGCGGCCGCGCCATCATGGACTTGATCACCTTGCCGGTGATCCTGGTCTTCGCCGGCCTGCTCGCCACCGTGTCCTGGCCGCTGGTGCAGAACGCCATCGCCATGGGCGAGACGTCGTTTTCCAGTTGGAACCCACCGGTGTGGCCGGTGAAGCTGTTCCTGCCGCTGGCCCTGGTCATGCTGGCCTTGCAGACGCTGGCGGAGATGGCCCGCGCGGCCTGCACGCTGGCCGGCCTGCCCGACCCCTGCCCTGCCCCGGTGCAAGCCGACACCATGCTGGAGCCGCGCTGATCATGGCCTCGCACCTGACGCTGGCGGCGATGTTCGTCGCGCTGATCGCATTGATGCTCACCGGCCTGCCGTTGGCCTTCACACTGGGCGCGCTGGCACTGGTGTTTACCATCGCCCTGTGGGGCGAGCAGGCGCTGGTCGTCACCGTGTTGCAGACCTTCGACACCATGCGTTCGGAGTCGCTGCTGGCGATTCCGCTGTATGTGCTCATGGCCTCGGTGTTGCAGCGCTCCGGCGTCATCGAGGCGCTCTACAAGGCCATGGAGGTGTGGTTCGGGCGGCTGCGCGGCGGGCTGGCGGTGGGCACCATCGTCATCTGCACCATCATGGCCGCGATGACCGGCATCGTCGGTGCGGCGGTGGCGGCCATGGGCATCCTGGCGCTGCCCTCGATGCTGGGGCGCGGCTACGACGAGAAGCTTGCGCTGGGGTCGATCTGCGCCGGCGGCACGCTGGGCATTCTCATTCCACCCTCGGTCATCACCGTGGTGTACGCGGTGACCGCGCAGATCTCCATCGGCCAGATGTTCATCGCCGGCATCGTGCCCGGGCTGGTACTCGCCACGCTGTACATCGTCTACATTCTGGTGCTGTCGTGGCTGCGGCCCGAGACCGCCCCGGTGCCCGAACGCACGGCCCAGGCCACCCCGTGGGTGGACCGGCTCAAGGTGCTGCGCGCCCTGGTCCTGCCGGGGTTGATCATCCTCGGCGTGCTGGGGTCGATCTACTTCGGCATCGCCACCCCGACCGAGGCGGCCGCCGTCGGGGTGTTCGGCGCCCTGCTCTCGGCCCTGGTCGAACGCAAGCTGTCCTTCTCGCTGGTGCACGAGGCGGCCATGGACACGATCCGCGTGGCGGCGATGATCCTTTGGATCACAATGGCGGCCAAGGCCTTCGTCGCCATCTTCACCGCCACCGGCGGGGCGGACTTCCTGCTCGACTTCATCCAGGGGTTGGACGCCAATCGTTACGTGGTGCTGGCCTTCATGATGCTGGTGCTGGTGTTCCTGGGGCTGTTCCTGGATGAGATCGGCATCATCCTGCTGTGCGTGCCGGTGTTCCTGCCGATCATCAAGTTCCTGGGCTTCGACCCGCTGTGGTTCGGTGTGCTGTTCCTGGTCACCGCGCAGATGGCCTATATCACCCCACCCTTCGGCTACACCTTGTTCTACCTCAAAGGTGTGCTGCCACCGCGTATCGGCATGGGTACGGTGTACAAGGCCATCGTTCCGTTCTTTGTCCTGCAGCTCCTGGCGCTGGTCGGCTTTGTGATCTGGCCGGAGCTGGTGACGTTCTTGCCGCGGACCATGCTGGCCCGCTGACTGATTTTGGTATCGGCCGCTGGGCCGCGGAGGAAGCCTCGATGTCGTCGCGTATTTCCGGATTTCACAAGCTCCCGGTGGCCGAGCGCCGCGCCCGGCTGGCGGAACTTGCGGGCCTGAGCGAAGCGCAGCTCGATGTGCTGGCGCAGTTCGGCGCGCTGGGCGAGGACACCGCCGATCGCATGATCGAGAACACCATCGGCGCCATCAGCATTCCGATTGGGCTGGCCACCAACATGATCATCGATGGCGAGGACGTGCTCGTCCCCATGGCCACCGAGGAGAGCTCGGTCGTCGCCGCGGTGTGCAATGCGGCGCGCCAGAACCGCGACAGCGGCGGGTTCGTCACCTCCGTCTCGCCGCCGTACATGATTGCGCAGATTCAGATCCTGGCGCTGACGGACGTCTACGGCGCACGCTTGGCCGTGCTCGAGCGCGAGGCCGACGTGCGAGCCATCTGCGATGCCGTCGACCCGGTGCTGGTCAAGCTCGGCGGCGGCTTCCGCGAGCTGGAGGCGCGCATCGTCGACACCGCCGGCGGGCCGATCCTGGTGGTGCACATCATCGCCGACACCCGCGACGCGATGGGGGCAAACGCGGTCAACACCATGGCCGAAACCCTGGCGCCGCACTTGGCCGAATGGACCGGCGGGCGGGCGCTGCTGCGCATCCTGTCAAACCTGGCCGACCGGCGCCTGGCACGCGCCCGCGCGGTGTGGACGCCCGCGGCCATCGGCGGCGAGCAGGTGCGTGACGACATGGTTGCGGCCTTTCAGTTCGCCGACGCCGACCCCTACCGCGCCGCCACTCACAACAAAGGCATCATGAACGGTGTCACCGCTGTGGTGCTGGCCACCGGCAACGACACCCGCGCCGTCGAAGCCGGCGCCCACGCCTTTGCCGCCCGCAGCGGCCGCTACCGCTCGCTCAGTCAATGGGGGATCGACGGCCAGGGCAACCTCGTCGGCAGCCTGGAGATGCCGCTGGCCGTCGGGCTGATCGGTGGCGCCACGCGCATCCACCCCACCGCCCGCGCCGCGCTGGACATCATGGACGTCGCCACGGCCGAGCGCCTGCAACGGATCATCGCCGCCATCGGGCTGGCTCAGAATTTCTCCGCCATGAAGGCACTGGCCACCACCGGCATCCAGAAAGGCCATATGGCCTTGCACGCCCAGAACATCGCCATCATGGCCGGTGCCAGCGGGGATGAGATCGGCCACGTGGCCGCGGCCATGGTGGCACGCGGCAGTGTGCGCGTGGATGTGGCCGAGGAGCTGCTGGCCGAGCTGCGCAAAGGCTAGGAGGCTATCGGACTAGGACGCTACAGGGCTTCCGCACACGCGGGCGATGGCGTCGTCGTCCAGTTTCAGATGCCGCCCCAGTCGCAACCGATGACAATGGGCGGCCTCGGCGTGTGCATCCGCACTGGCGAACTCGGCCAGTACGTGGTCCTGGACCGCGCAGACCTCGGCCAGATGCCCCAGGGGGTCGAAGTTGAAGGTGTGCGAGGCGCCATGGCGACGGCAGGCGTTCAACACCTGCGGGTCATAGGTGATGTCATGCTCGCGCAGGCATTCGGCATGGACCAGCCAGTCTCCGGTCTGACGCAGGCGGCGCAGGTCGTCCTCGCAGCGCGCCAGCGCCGCTGCCAGCGCCTCACGCCGGTACAACACCGCGCTGACATTCGGCAGGCAGTTCTGGACGGACAGGTGGCAGGCGGCGAACTCCGGCCCCGGCGCGGTGAATGCCGAGCGCACGAGAGCCCCCGTCTTGCCATGCACCCAGGCGCTCATGTCGGCGTGAAGAATATGCCCTTGGGCGTCGATGCTCATCGAGTTGGCATAGGCGATGCCGGTGCGCGCGCTCTGGAAGGCCGGAGCCAGTGTGGCGAGGAAATCCGGGTGCGCCATGTCGTCGGCCTCGGCGATCCACACCACATCGCCAGTGCAGTGCGGCAGCGCCTCCAGCCAGGGAATGAACGGGGAGCCACTGTTGCGCGCCCGGCGCCGTACCGGAAAGCTGCGACCCCAGGTGTGCTCGAGGCCCCGCAGTATGCCCAGGGTATCGTCGGTGGAGGCATCGTCCAGGATCAGCAATTGATGCACCGGATACCGCTGCCAAAGGACGGAGGCCAGGCGGCTGCCGATGTAGCGGGCGCTGTTGTAGCACGGGATGACCACGGTGATGCGCGGACTGCCCGCCACGGGCGGCCGGTCGAGGGCGGTGGCCCCGCGCAGCGTACGCGGCGTCAGCCCGTTAGTGTGCCAGGCATCGCGGTACGACGGCCGAACCTGCCGGCCCGGCTGGCGCAGCAGCGCGGCCAGAGGCCCGTAACGCACATGGAGCAGCGGGTTGATGCCACGGCGGATGAGCGCCGCCCAGCGGGCATCGTCCAGCAACGGTATGGGACAGGGCAGCAGCCCCTCGGCCGCACCGCGCTCGGCATAATGACGATGGGGGTCGACACCGCTGCGGGCGACCTCGGGATACTCCGTCAGGTACCACTGTGCGTCGACGCCCCCGGTACGACGCAACAGGTATTCAGCCACTCGGGCTCTCAGGCTGCGCATTGCACGCCCTCAACGAAATTCGCAGGGAGCATACGCGATCGCCGTCGCGCGGAGGATCAGTCCCCGGCGACAAACGCCATCAAGGCCCCATTCTGGCCGATAAGCGCGCGCCAGTAGATCCAGCCGCCGAAGTCTTTCATCGTCTCCAAACGCTCGTGCCCGGCGATCAGGTAGGCATCAACCCGCTGTTGCGGTGTGAGTGCTTGCAGATCATCCATGGCCGCGAGATACGGCCAGATGTAGATCGGCTCGCCGTCGCCGGTGTCCATGACCGCATAAGGCGATTCGAGAATCCGAACCAGAATGGCGAGAATCTCCAACCCTTCGCCGTCAGCGGACTCTTGCTTGAGATAGGCAATGGGGTCGTCCGGCCGGCCGAAGCTGACATTGGGCGGCTGGGGCTGCGCATCGAAGACCGCCTTCAACTGGGCCATATCACCCGAGCGAGCCGCACGCAGCAACTGCCGACGCGTCTTGCGCACGGCTTCAGGCAGTGCTTTCAGGTCATCCGAGATGACATAGCCCTTGGCCTCCGTTTCTGGGGCCTGGGCCAGCGCCTGCACGGTAAACACGGTAAGCGCAGCGGCGGCCAGCAAGCCGATGAGTCGTTTCATGGAATCAATCTCCAGGTCCCGCAGCCATCGGAAACGATTGGTCGGCGACACTGTCGGTTTGGATGAGCGCCTCTTTGGCAGCATTTTAAGGAGTAGCGATCATGCAAGTGAATGCCCAACACCTTAAACCCCATCGCCTCATACGAGGCCTCGGCCTGCTGGCGGTATGTGCGAGCTTGGTCGCGATACAAAGCCCGGCGCTGGCGCAGGGTTTGTCCGCACCGGACACCGATACGTCCGATGAGTCGGGCCTCGATCTGGGGCCGACTGCGGCGGATGAAGCATTCGGCGATGACGATAACCGGTTCCAGCCGGGACTGAAGCCGGATGAGTCGTTCGATGAGGACAGTAATCGGTTCGAGCCGGGTTTGCCGAGGGACGACATGGATGATCCGGCACTGCCGGGCTCGTCGCCCGGACCGGGTATCCCGCCGCAGTTGGGCCCGCGTCACCCGGACCCTCAGCGGTCCACCCCATCCCTGCCGCCGACGCCGGAGCTGCCGCCGACGCCGGAGCCGCCACCCACACCTGAGCCGCCACCCACGCTGGATGCACCAGACCCTCTGGAGTGACAGGCACGCGCATCAGCGTTGAAAGGTAAGGCCATCGAGCACGGTGCACGACCCCTCGGTGGCCTTTACCGTAAAGCCGTTGTCGGTTTCCTCCACCTCACACGTCATCGGGAAGCGGGCTGCGCCCAGGTCGCCCTGTGCGTCGGTCAAGGTAATGCGGCCCTCTTCGAACGTATAGCGCCCGCTGACCGCCTGACTGCCGTTACGCTCCTGCATGCGGAAGCTGCCGTCGGCAGCCAGATCGACCGAAATCTGCTCACTGAGATAATGCCCGCGGATCGCGCCGGCTTCGGCCTGCTTGTCCTGCGCCGAGGCTATGCCCTGCTCCAGCTCGGACAAGCGTTGCGAGCGCGTCTCGAGCAGTGAGGTCACCTCCGTCACCTGCTCTTGCAGCTTGGCCTGGTGCTCCTGCGCCTTGGCAACGTTGTCAGCCAATTGCGCATGCTGGGTCTCGAGGTCTTCGACGTCCTTCTGCAAGGTGTCGCGCCGTTGGCTAAGGCCAAGGACTTCCTCCTGTATCGACGCCAGTTGATCCTGGGTGGATGCCTCCGCCTCGCGCGCTTCTTGCGTACGGGCCTCGGCCTCAGCCGCCTGGTCGGACAAGGTCGACGCTTCCTCGGACAGCTCGGCGATGGTCTTGCGTGTCTGTGCCAGTTGGTCGCGCGCCGCTTCCATCTGCTCGCCCAGGCCGGCGAGCTCCTTGCGCATGCTCGCCTCGGCCTGGCGGGCCTCGTTCAGCTGCTCACCGGCCTCTTTGGCCTGGGTTTGCAGCTCATCGGTGCGGGTTTGAACCTCGCCCAGGCGCTGTTCGGCCTGTGCCAGTGCGTCCTGACGGGCGGTGAGTTCGGTCTGGGCTTCTTCCAACTGCGTGTGGACCTCGTCGCGCTGGGAGGACAGCTCGTCAAACTCGCCTTGCACTCGCGACAGCTCGGTGGACAGTGACTCGAGCTCGCCGACGGTTTCGGTGTGCTCATCCAACTGGCTGCGTAGCTGGTCGCGCTCGGCCTCCAGCGTCTCGATACGGGCTGTGAGTTCGCTTTCGGTGGACGAGTGCGTCATCGAGGAGGAAATCGCCACGATCCAACCCACCAGGGCAATGATCAGCAGCGTAAGCGGTAAAGGGCGGCGTAGCGCATCGAACATGTGTTTGTCCTTTCACGTGGGCGAGCGAATCGCGGGGATATACCTTACCGACCGGCCGCCCTGTCGTTCGTTCCTGTGTCCGATAGGCCTGCGGGCGTTGCCTGTGGTGTCTATCATGTGCCTCGCGCCGTCGTACCGGAGACTCGTCAGTGCCCACCAAAATCCTCGTCATCGGTCTGGATGCGTTCGAGAAATCACTGTTGCTGAGGTGGGCCCGCAGCGGCGATCTGCCCAACCTGGACGCATTACTGGGTAAAGCCACCTGGGGCACCGCGGAGGGTCCGCCGGGGCTTTATGCCGGGGCCGTGTGGCCGTCATTCAGCACCGGCGTGTCCCCCGCGCATCATCGGCGCTTCTTCCGCCGCCAGACGCGACTGGGCGAGTACCTGGATGTCGAGTTCAAGCCAACAGAAACCGAAGGTGCCCAGTTCTGGGAACACCTGAGCGCCGCCGGCCGGCGTGTGGCGGTACTGGATGTGCCGCACGCCAAACCCTCGGGCGAGGCATTGAACGGCATCCAACTGGTGGACTGGACCGCGCATGAGCCTGAATTCGGGCCCGGCCTGACCGTGCCCGCGGCGCTGGCCGCGGAGCTGACGGCGCGTTTCGGTAAAGAGGTGCCGGATTTCTGCGACTTCACCGCGCCGACGGTAGCGGCCTACACCCATTTGAAGCAGCACCTGGAGAACCGCATCCGGCTGAAGACGGCCATCGCCACCGACTTTCTCAAGACGCAGGACTGGGACTTGTTTCTGGCTGTGTTCGGCGAGGCGCATTGTGCCGGACACCATTGGTGGCACTTACACGATGCCGATCATCCGGACCACGACCCACACATGGCCGCGGCGCTGGACGCGCCGCTCAAGGCCGTGTACACCGCGCTGGACCGCAGCATCGGCGAGGTGATCGACGCGGCCGGCCCCGATGCACGCATTCTCGTGCTCGGCAGCCACGGCATGGGGCCGCAGAACAACGAGTCGGTCGTATTGGATGAGATTCTCAAACGCCTTGAGCGGGCCGAGCGTCCAACGCGAACATCATTGTTCTCGCGGTTGAAAAGCGCCTGGTACCTGCTGCCGCGCCAGGTGCGCGGCCTGCCGTTGCTGCGCATCGCCAAGCGGCGCATGCAGCGCGGCCTGCAAACCTCGCTGTTGGTGCCCGAGCGCCAGTCGCGACGCTGCTTCACCATCCCGTACAACGCTCACGCCGGTGCCATACGCTTTAACGTCGTCGGGCGCGAGGCGCACGGCATCGTCCAGCCGGGGGCGGACTACCAGGCCTTGTGTCGGCAACTGCGCGAGGCACTGATGGCCCTGGTCGACCCGCACACCGGCGAGCCCATCGTCGCCGAGGTCTACGCCAGCGCCGAGTGCTATTCGGGGCCTTACCTCGACGAACTGCCCGACCTGTTGGTCGAGTGGCGGCGTAGCGGACCGGTGCGCGCCATGGCATCGCCGCGCATCGGCACAATCCAGGTCCCCCCGATGCGTGGCCGTACCGGCGACCACACCCGCGAGGGGTTTTTCATCGCCACCGGCCCGGGTGAGCCGGCGGGCGAGCTGACGCGTACCCTGCCCATCGTCGACTTCACCGCCACCATCGCCGCCGTGCTGGGCGTGGATCACGCGCGCTACGAAGGGCAGCCGGTGCCCGAACTGCTCGCCGGTTTACGTGGCTGAAGCCCGTCGCACCGACTCGAACAACCGCACGTACGCCGCCATCACCAGGTGATTCGCATACCCCGCCAACACCGTCTCACGCGCGGCCGCGCCGTGGGCGGCGGCCAAGGCCGGGTGCGTCATGTACTCCAGCACACGCTGGCGAATGGCCTCCGGGCTGTCGACGAAAAACCCGTTCACGCCCTCGTCGATCAGATCCTCGCAGCCTGAGATACGCGTGGCCAGGCAGGGCAACCCGGAGGCCATCGCTTCGAGCAGCGCATTCGGCATGCCTTCCACCGTCGATGGCAACACGAACACATCTGCCGCCCGGTAATACGGCTCGACCTCCGTCCGATGCCCCGTGAACACCACTTGCCGTCCCCACCCCTCGCACACGACCCGTTGCTGGAGCTCGTCCCGGTAGGTACCTATCTGCGGCCCGACGAAGACCGCCTGCATATTCGGGTGCGCGGGGAAGCACGGCGCCAGTGCATCGAGAACCCAGCGCGGCCGCTTGCGCGGATTGACCAGCCCGACGAACAACACCACAAACGCATCGTCCGCCCAGCCCAGTTGCGCGCGCAGGCGCGCCCGCTCGCCTGCCGCCGGCGGCCGAAAGCGAACGCTGTCCACACCATTGGGAATGCGCACCACGTTGCCGATACCGAAACCGGCCAGCTCGCGTTCGATCGCCGAGCTGATCGCCACCACCGCCGACAACCGCCGCAGCAACGCCCGCCGCCGCTGCGGTAACCGGAACACCCGCCGCCAACTGGTCCCCGCGACCAACCCCTTGCCGTGCGCCGCCGGCTTTACGATAGCCGGCAAGCCCAGGGATTGTGCCCAAACCGCCGGTCGCACCGTACTCTCGAAAATATCGATTCCGTGAAACACATCGAAGCGTCGCGCGTTGGTCCGCAACCAGCGATGCGCCTTGTACAGGAATGCCGCCTGATCCCACGCGCGGGCACTGTTGGTATCGTGAAGCCTGACAATGTCGGTGAAGACCGTATCCGAGGACTGCTTGTCGCCGGCACAGACCAGCGTGACCCGCAACCCGTCCATGGCGGCCGAGCGGTACAGGCGGTACGCATTGGTACCCGCGCCGTTGTAGTGCAGACCGGCGCCACCGGGGGACCAAAGAAGCACATTCATAATGTCGGGTCTGGCCATCACCGGTGGAAACCGGATCGAACATAGGCCGGCCAGCGGTGTTTCGCAACGGCTTGCCGACGGGCTCCCAGAGAGACTACGCCTCGGACCCCCGAGGGCAATGATATGTAGGATGGGTTGAGCGCA
>CBFGWV010000132.1:0-12985 GCA_965652545.1 uncultured Candidatus Competibacteraceae bacterium
TTGGACCGACGCGCCGAGGCCGTGGAGGCGGTGTTGGCGGTGATGTAGATCGTGAACCGGCGCGCCAGGGTGGCTCGGGGCTTGGGGGCTCGGAGCTCGGGTTCCGCCCCCTGGGCCGGGGTGTCCGGGGGCAGACGCGCTGTGAATACGTCCGTGTACGCTCGACGGCAGCATCCATGCTGCCGACGGTCTGCCCCCGGACACCCCGGTCCAGAGGGCTTGGTGCGGTGGCGTCTTCCGGCAATCGCCCTGAGGGCAGGGCTCCTGCGGGTGCCTGTATGCGATCTGTTCAGGCTGCGCTGACGATGTCGCTCCGCAGCGCGCGCACGTCGGCCATCACGCTGTCCACCTCGTCCAGCGTCAGGGATGACTCGGTCAAGGTGATCTCCAGATGGTGGGTCATTTCGTCGAAGACATCGTCGGCTATGCCCAGATGCGCGTGCACTTCGGCCAGGTCGTTGCGCGAGAAGCGCACCGGCCCGCCCAGCAGCGAGGCGATGAATTCGGCCTGATGGTCCATCAAGCGACGCATGTCGACACCGGCGAAGTAGGGTGCCAGCCGGGGCGAGGCCAGGACCCGGTCGTAGAAGGCCATGACCATGCCGGCTACCCCGGCATATCCACCGGCCCGTTCAAGCAGGGTACGGTTCATGGGCATGTCACTCGTGGAGGGCGTTGACGGATAAGTGTAATCGGCGCTTCGCAGCGCGTCGAAAACCACCCCACCGGCACGAGCGGCGGCCAGTCCCGAGCCCTCGTCGAACCAGTACCACCGAACCCAGGCACCCGTAGGAGCCCTGCCCTCAGGGCGATTCCCGCAGATGGTGGCGAACCTTGCAAATTTGCCACCACCCCGAACCGATCGCGCACCGGGGTGGGCATTCTATGGACGCCTCTCGTCAGGTTTGATGGGCGCTTAGGGAAAAACCTGCCCGATCGCGTAAGGTAGACGGGCTCCCAATGCCGTCCGTCCACCGAATATGCCACTGATCAGCATCATTACGATCGTCAAGAATGATCGCGAGGGCTTGCGGCGCACGCTGGCCAGCGTGGCTTGCCAGTCGTTCACCGATTACGAACACATTGTCATCGATGGCGGGTCCGTCGATGGGGGTGTGGCGGTGATTCACGCCCATGCGGGCCGGCTCAGTCACTGGATCAGCGAGCCGGACGGCGGTATCGCCGATGCCTTCAACAAGGGGTTGCGGCTGGCCTCGGGGCAATGGCTCAACTTTCTCAACGCCGGGGACTGCTTCGTCGATGCGGATGTGCTTGCCCGTGTCGTGCCGCATCTGCCTGAGGCGGCCATCGTGACCGGGCAGACCACGACCGACGGCACGGTGTCGCCGCCGTTTCCGGCAACGAACCGTCATCGCCTGCCGCGGCGGGCCTGGATATCGCACCAGGCGAGTTTTATCCACCGGCGCGTGTTCGACAGCTGCGGGGAGTTCGATACGCGGTTTGGGATCTGCATGGACTATGAGTTCTGGCTGCGGTCTTTGACCTCGCACCGCCTGCATTTCATCGAGAGCGTGCTGGTCGACTTCGCGCCCGGCGGCATCAGCACCCGCGATCGCAAGCGCTGGCTTGACGAGTTGTACCTGGCCAACCGGCTGCACCTGCCCGATGCCCGCTGGGTGAACCTTCGCATCGCGCTGCGTGTCCGTCTTCACACCGTGTTGTGCCGCCTGGGCGGGTTTGCCGTCTACCGGCGTTTGCGCCACGGGTTGGAATGCCGCACTACGCTGTTCTCACATGAAGGAGCACAAGAATGACTGCCAACACTGAGCGTGCCGTTCTGGCCGGCGGTTGTTTCTGGGGTATGCAGGACCTGGTGCGTAAACAGGCCGGCGTCCTCTCGACACGTGTCGGTTACTCCGGTGGCGATGTGAAGAACGCCACCTATCGCAATCATGGGACCCATGCCGAGGCGATCGAGATCATCTTCGATCCGACGGTGACGAGCTTCCGTAAGCTGCTGGAGTTTTTCTTCCAGATCCACGACCCGACCACGCCCAACCGACAGGGCAACGACCGTGGCCCCAGCTATCGCTCGGCGATCTACTACACCAGCGCCGAGCAGCGCGCGGTGGCCGAAGACACCATTGCCGATGTGGAGGCGTCGGGGCTGTGGCCAGGCAAGGTCGTTACTGAGGTGGAGCCGGTGGGCGACTTCTGGGAGGCCGAGCCGGAGCATCAGGACTACTTGGAGCGTCATCCGAACGGCTATACCTGCCACTTCATCCGCCCCAACTGGAAACTCCCGCGGCGCTCCGACGCCGCATGAGCTGATTGGGCTCCCGGAGAGGCTACGCCTCAGACCGCCGAGGTCCATGTCCAACGATATGTAGGATGGGTTGAGCACAGTGATACCCATCATGGAGCGGCGGCGATCCAGATGGGGGACGCGACTGCGATCAAGTGTGGCTGATGGGTATCGCTTCGCTCAACCCATCCTACTTTGAAGAGCGTGACTCAACTTGAGATCCCGCTGGCCACGCTTCGTTAAGTCTGAGGGTCCGGAAACGCGCCGGCAAAGGCGAACTCGTGCAGCGGGCGGCGTGGCGTGGGGCCTTCTGACCGGCGCAACGCTGCCGGCAGCCGTGCCGCGTCAGCGCGCCGGCCGATGGCGATGGCCGCTTCGATGCGGTAACGCGGCGGTACGCGAAGCCGCTCGCGGGCGCGCTCCAGGTCGACCCCGCCCATGCCGCGGGTGTGATAGCCCAGGCGGATCGCCTGGAGCGCAAGCTGCGCCCAGGCCGCCCCGGTGTCGAAGCTGTGCCAGCGTGAGGGCGTCGGCGCCTCGTCGGCTTTGCCATCCATCAGCGAATCGGACAATACAAAGATCAGTGCCGAGGCTTGCTGTGCCCAGGCGATATTGAACGGCACCAGGAGGCTCACGAAATCCGCCCAGTGCGTATCCTCGCGGCGAGCATAGAGAAACCGCCAGGGCTGGATGTTGTAGGCCGAGGGCGCCCAGCGTGCTGCCTCCAGCAGCGACAGCAGGTCGGCCTCCGGCATCGGCTGGCCGTCAAAGGCGCGCGGCGACCAGCGCTGAAAGAACATGGGGTCGATAGGGTGATCGGGTTGTCTGTCGAGCATCTCGAGGTCTCCTTGAGTCAATGGGCGCTGGGACGGGCCAGGGACACGCCGGCAAGCGTTGCGCCGAGGATCAGCGCCATACCGGCGATCTGAACGGTGCTGAACCATTCGCCCAGCAAGGCGGCGCCGAGCACGGTGGCCACCAGCGGGCTGAGCAGCGAGAGGAAGGTGACATCCGCACCGATGACGCCGATGCCGCGTACCCAAAGCCAGTACGCCAGCGCCGTACCGGGCAGGATCAGGTAGGCCAGCCCCAGGGCGTTCATCCCGTCAGGTGCCGGTGGCAGGCCTTCGATGGCCAGGGCCAGCGGCAGCAGCACCAACCCGCCCAGGGTGAGTTGCCAGGCGGCCAGCGCCAGCGGCGAACCCATACGCCCCCAGCGCGCGATCAGCACGGTACCCAGGGCCATCGATCCGGCTGCCGCCAGGGCCGCTGCGATGCCGATGACATCCAGGTGGGCCGTGGGGTCGAGAATCAACAGGCCGACACCGAGCGAGCCGGCCAACGCCGCCACGACCTGGCCGGCGACGGGCCGACGGTGCAACAGCGGCCAAGCCAGCAGACCGACGATCAGCGGTTGCGCGGACATCACCGTGGCCGCCACCCCGCCGGGCAAGCGCGAGGCGCTAACGAACAGCAGACCGAAGAACAACCCGATGTTCGCGAGACCCAGGACGGTCAGCGGCAGGAGCTTGCGCCACGGCGGCAGGCCGGGGCCGAACACCATCAGCAAGAGCCCGGCGGGTAGGGCACGGAGCGCGCCGACCAGCAGGGGATGGTCCATCGGCAAGGTTTGGCTGAAAACGATGTACGTCGAGCCCCAAAGGCTCGGCGCCAGCATCGTGGTCAACAAGGTCGTGGTACGATTGTTCATCGTCGTGTAATTCCATATCGAATAATTCGATGTCGAAATAATAAATCACGTCTTCTACCTTGGTCAATCTCGGCGTCGGTGGCGCGTGCTCCCCTTGGGTCGGAGAGCCCGGTAAGCTCCACCTTTCGGTGGGGGCGGTGCGGATCTGTCGCGGCCCCGCGATGCGGGAAGGTGGAAGACGACCATGCAGCAAGGGCACGAACAGGGCGCGTCACTCGCGTCGATCCTGGCGCAGTGGCGGCGTGAGCGCCCTGATATCGATCCGTCGGTGATGGCGATATGTGGCGAGCTGTGGCGCGCCTGCGAACGATTGCGCCAGGGCGTAGTGGCCAACCTCGCCGCCAGCGGGCTGGACATGGCGGGGTTCGACGTCATTCTCACCCTGCGTCGTCAGGGGCGCGGCGCCTCGCTCTCGCCCTCGGCCCTGGCCAAAGAGATGATGCTATCGAGCTCGGCCATGACCAATCGCCTGGACCGGCTGGAGAAGCGCGGGTTGATCCAGCGCCAGGACGACCCCGCCGATCGTCGTGGGCTGCGTATCGTGCTCTCAGATGAAGGCTTTGCCCTTGCCGATGACCTGGTCGTCTCGCATGTGCAGACCGAGGAACGATTGCTGGCGGCCTTGACCCTCGAGGAGCGCGATCAATTGCAGGCGATGGTGGCGAAGATTGCCGTACCGACCGGCGGCTAGATGTTCTGAGCGGCGGGCCTGAGCCCGGCGACACGTGAGCCGTCGGATGGGCCGCCCAACCGCTGCTTGCATCTGCACGGCGAAGGACTAGGCTTCAGATCAAACACGCCCGCCCCGTGGATATCGCGCAACGACGACTCGGGGGCAAGCGGCGCAAAGCACAATAAAACCGGGGAGCCCCGCGCGCATGCCGCAGCTTATCGATGGTGGCCGCCTACGGCGGTGGTTGCGGCGTGCGTGCGCCCTGGGTCTGGTGCTTCTGGCCGCGCAGGCACTGCCGGCGATGGCCCAGGATGTGAATCTTGCCATCGGCGAGCTGCACAGCGGCGGGGCGATCACGATCGAGTTCCTGGCCACGGTCGACCAGCCGGTGAGCGTCGGGGCCACCGAGGTGTGCAACCAAGGCAGCATCGAGGGCGATAACTTCACCCCGGATGTGCTCACCGACGACCCCTCGCAGGCCGGCGCTGCGGACCCGACCTGTACCCCGCTGAGCGTCCCCATCGACCTGGTGGTGACCAAGACCGAATCGGCCGACCCGGTCGTGGCCGGTTCCGGTGCGGGCAACCTCACCTATGTGGTGACGGTCCTCAACGCCAGCGCCGATATCGCCACCGGCGTGCTGTTGAACGAGGCGATGAGCCTGCCGGCGGGCGTAACGCTGGACTCGGTGACCCCCAGCGGCGCAACGAGCTTCGATGGCATGACCTCCGTATGGACGGTCGGCACGCTCAACCCCGGGGCCAGCGAGAGCTTGACGGTGGTGCTCACCGTCGCGGCCACGGCGGCCGCCGGTACCGATGCCATCTGCAACACCGCCACGGTCACCGGCATCGATCAAACGCCGGTCAACACCGCTGACGATGCGGCCACCGAGTGCACGTCCATCGCGCGCCAGGTGGACTTGGCCGTGTCCAAGAGCGAGTCCGCGGATCCGGTGACCGCCGGCTCGGGTGCCGGCAACCTGACGTACACGGTAAGCGTGACCAACGCCGGGCCCTCGGATGCCAGCGGCGTCACGCTGTCTGAGGTGCTCAGCCTGCCCGCAGGCGTGGGTGTGGTCTCGGTGACCCCCTCGGCCGGCAGCTTTGTCGACCCGGTGTGGACGCTGGGCGATCTTGCCAGCGGCGCCAGTGCCAGCCTCACCGTGGTGCTGACCGCAGGCTCGGGCGCCACGCACGGTGCCTCGGTGTGCGACACCGCTACGGTGACCGGCGCCAACGAAACCCTGGTCAACACCGGCGACGATGCGGCCACCGAGTGCACCACCGTGGCACGGCAGGTGGACCTCATCGTCACCAAGAGCGAGTCGGCCGACCCGGTGGTCGCCGGTGCCGGCACCCTCACCCATGTGGTGACCGTGGCGAACGCCGGCCCCTCCGATGCCAGTGCGGTCAGCGTCTCAGACGTCCTGAGCCTGCCGGCCGGTGTGACGGTCGATGCCATCACCCCCTCGCAGGGCGGCTTTACCGACCCCACGTGGAGCGTCGGCACCCTGACCGCCGGGGCCAGCGCCACGCTCACGGTGACCCTGGCCGTGGCGCCCTCCACGGTGGCCGGGACCGATGTCATCTGCGACACCGCGACCTTGACCGGGGCGGCCGAAGCCCTGATCAACACCGGCGATGACGCCGCCGGCGAATGCACCTCGGTCAGCCGCGAGTTCGACCTCATCGTGAGCAAGAGCGAATCGGTCGATCCGGTGATCGCTGGCAGCGGTGCGGGCAACCTCAGCTACGTGGTGACGGTGGACAACGCCGGTCCCTCCGATGCCAGCGGCGTCTCGGTCTCCGAGACCCTGACCCTGCCCGCCGGTGTGACGGCCGACTCGATCACCCCCTCTCAGGGTGGCTTTGCCGACCCGGCCTGGAGCCTGGGCGATCTGGCCGCCGGCGCCTCGGCGACGTTGACGGTGGTGCTCACCGCCGATGCCACCGCCGCCCCGGGCACCGATGTCATCTGCGACACCGCCACGATCACCGCCACCGACCCGAGCCGGATCAACACCGGCGACGACAGCGCCACCGAATGCACCTCGGTGACCCTGGCCGCGGACCTGTCGATCACCAAGGTGGGCGATGCCAACCCGCCGGCCGCCGGCGATGACCTCACCTACACCCTCACCGTCGAGAACCGCGGCGCCTCCGATGCCACCGGCGTGGTGGTCACCGATACGCTGCCCGCGGCGGTGAGCTATGTCAGCGACACCTGCGGCGGGGCCGACGTGCCGCCCTGGACCTGGTCCATCGGCAGCCTCGCCGCAGGCGCCAGCGTGGCCTGCGATGTGGTGGTCTCGATCAACCCCGCCCCGCCGGTGTCGATCAGCAACACCGCGGCGGTCACCGGTGACCAGTTCGACCCGGACCTCGACAACAACCAGGCCACCGAAGTCACCACGCTCGATAACGTGCCCCCGGATGTCGCGACCGTCGACACGGTGCCCAGCCGCGGCGGCCTGCTCACCGGGCAGACGGTGACCAGCCCGGTGACCGGCTTCACCCTCGTGTTTACCGAGGCGGTGCAGAACACCGGCGCCGGTGCCGACGATGCCGGCAACCCCGCCAACTACCTGCTGGTCGGTGCCGGTGCGGACGGCACGATCCAGACGGCAAGCTGCCTGGCCGGCCCGGCGGGCGACGACACCCTCGTGCCCATCGTGGCGGCCGCCTACGAGGCGGTCGGGTTCACCACCACGCTGGATCTCGGCCAGCTGCTGCCCGCCGGGACGTACCGGCTGTTCGCCTGCGGCTCGACGACGATTCGGGATCTGGCCGGCAACCCGCTGCGTGGCGGCGTGGATGTCCAACTGACCTTCACACGGGCGTTCTTCCTGGAGATTCCGACCGTGGGCCAAGCCGGGTTGTTGTCGATGATCGGGGTGTTGATGCTCATCGGCCTGTGGCGCCTGCGCCGTCAGCCGCATGGTCGCCTGGGGGCAGGGCTTGCGCTCCTGCTGCTGTCCGGCGTCGTCGCCGGGCTGCCCGGGCGCAGCGAGGCCCAGGTGATCATCGATGACTTCACCACCGCGCAAGGCCCCAATAGCGTGCCCGGCAGCGCCGCCTCCACCGCCGACAGCGGTGGCGCGGATATTCTGGGCAACGAGCGGGACATGGTCGTGTTGCGCAGCGCCGGTGCCGGCGCCGTCAGCGCGGAGGTGACCGGCGGCGAGTTGGTCTTTACCGCCGCGGCGGCCACCACCGGCGAGCTGATCCTCACCTGGGACGGCAATGACGATGACGCCGCCGCGCTGAACCCCACGGGCCTCGGCGGGGTGGACCTCACCGCGGCCGGGACCCAGGGTGGCCTGCGCCTGAGGATCGAGCAGGCCCGCGCCGGCACCTACCTGCTGCTGAGCGTGTACGAGGACGCCGATCATGTGTCACGCGCCGCCCGTGTCCTGCCGGCCATCGCCGCGCCCATCGAGGTGTTCATCGACTTCAGTGAATTGCAGGCCGTGCCCGGGGCCGTGGGTCCGGCCGACCTCACCAGCGTGGGCGCCATCACCGTGCTGGTCGGCGGGCGCGACACCGACCCGGCCCCCACGCTGCGCCTGAGCGAGATCGCCACCGCCGCCCCGGCGATCGCGGCGCTCAAAGTGGACCGCACCCCGGCGGGCGACCCCATTGCCGGGGCGGTGCAGCCGGCCGAGACCCTCCGCTACCGCATCACCGTGACCAACCCCGGGGCGGGGGCCGAGGGCGTCGATGTCGCCGACCTGTTGTCCGCCATCCCCAACCTGAGCCTCGTCGGCGGCTCGCTGCGCGCCACCCCGCTGGCCCGGCGCGATGCCTACCGGGCACTGGTGGACACCCCGCTCGACAGCGCCGCGGAGACCTTGCCGTCACTGCTGGCCAACGACGTCCATCCCACCGGCGGTGCACTGACCGCCGTCGCGGTGACTGCTCAAGCCACCGCGCAGGGCGGGGTGGTCGACATCGCCACCGACGGGCACCTCGTCTACACCCCCGCGAGCGGCTTCGTCGGGGTCGATGCCTTCGACTACGCCCTGGCGGCCAACCCCGGCGACCCGAGCACCGACGCGGCCGGCAACCCCATCGGCGCCATCACCGGCACCGCAGTGGTCATCATCGAACGGGTGCCGCCGACGGTCAGTGCCGGCGGCACGCTGGCCTATACCGAGAACGACGCGGCCACGGCCATCGACACCGGGCTCACCCTCAGCGACCCCGACAGCCCCAACCTCGCCGGTGCCACGGTGCAGATCACCGGCAACTACGCCGTGGGCGAGGACGTGCTGTCCTTTGTCGACACCGTAAACATCACCGGCCTCTGGAACGCCCCCAGCGGGACCTTGACCCTGAGCGGTTCCGACACCCTGGCCAACTACCAGAGCGCGCTGCGCAGCGTGCGCTACGCCAACGGCTCCGAGGCCCCCGACACCCTGGACCGCACGGTCACCTGGATCGTCAACGACGGCGTGCTCGCCAGCCCACCGGCGACCAGCACCATCACCGTCACCGCCCTCAACGATGTACCGGTGGTCACCGCCGGCAGCACCCTGGCCTACACCGAAGGCGATGCACCCACCGCCATCGATGGGGGCATCTTCATCAGCGACCCGGACAGCACCACGCTCGCCGGCGCCACCGCCCAGATCAGCGCCAACTACGTCAACGGCGAGGACGAGCTGTCCTTCACCAACATGCTGGGCATCACCGGCAATTGGAACGCCGCCAGCGGCACGCTGACCCTCAGCGGCGCCGCCTCGGTGGCCAACTATCAGACGGCCCTGCGCAGCATCGCCTACGAGAACACCTCGGTCGCCCCCAGCGAGCTCACCCGTACCGTCACCTGGGTGGTGGACGATGGCGAGGCGGCGAACAACCTCAGCACCGCGGTGAGCTCGTTCGTGGAGGTCACCGCGGTCAACAGCGCCCCGGCGCTGACCACCAACCCGGTGACCTATACCACCGCGGGCAATACACAGCTGGAGGTGGCCGGCGCGACACTGGCCGGTGTGGCCCGAATCACCGATGCCCAGAGCGCTTTCACCAAGGCTGCCCCCACCGATGCCGATGGCCCCGGGCCGCTGGCGGTGATTGCCGCGGCCGGCGCCTCGACCAATGGCGGCAGCTTCAGCATCGACAGCGCCGGTGCCTTCAGCTACCTGCCGCCGGTGGGCTTCACCGGGGTCGATTCCTTCACCTACCAGGTCACCGACAACGGCACCCCGGCGGGTGTAACCGTCGGCACCGTACAGGTGACCGTCTCGGAGACCGTCTGGTACGTGCGCGATGTCGTCGATGCCGACAACCCCGCCGGTGGCGACGGGCGCTCGAGCAACGCGTTCGAGACGACCGCGGCGGCCGCCGCGGCGCTCACCCCCGAGGATTACCTCTTCGTCTTCGCCGGCAACTCCGCCGCGACCCCCTACAGCGATGAGATCCTCATCAACGACACCGGCGTGAAACTCCACGGCGAAGGCGTGGGCCTGACCGTACCGGGCTTCGGCACCCTGGTGCCGGCCGGCACCCGGCCGCGGCTGGTGGTCACGGCCAACAACGCCGGCGAGGACAACGCCGTCACGGTGGAGGCGACCGCCGGCAGCCTCAGCGGCGTGGAGATCCGCGGTCTCGATCTCACCGGCCGTGACAACGGCATCGACGTGACGGCCACCGGTGCCAACACCGTCGGAATGACGATCAGCGACAACACGATTCAGAGCGATGCCACCACCGGGCTAGAGGGGGTCGACATCAATCTGGACAGCACCGGGGCCAGCACGCTGGCCTTCCACGACAACCTGCTCACCGCCGGCACGATGTCCGCGCTCGATGCCCAGGAGATCGGTACCGGTAGCCTCACCATCACCGCCTTCCACGACAACCAGGTCAGTGGTAACAGCTTCGGCGGCTTGGTCGTCAACAACGCGACCTTCGATGCCAGCACCACCACGGCGGGCATCCAACCGGTCCCCGGCGGCGACACCGATATCGGTGACAGCGGCAACCCCGTGGCCGGTGCCGGTCTGCATCTGTTCAACGTCACCGGGGCGCTGAACCTCGCCAACGCCGCCAGCGGCACGATCGGCGCCGGCGATCTGGATATCTACAGCGCCGCGGCATTGGTCGTGGGGGCTTGGGTGGCTTTGAGTTCGACGTCACACCCGGTGCCGGGACGCTGGTGGCCAACAGCGGTGCGGCGGCAGCGCTCGGTGCGGCGGATGTGGATCTGCAGCTCGGCCTGCTCACCAGCACCAACAGCCCCGGCGCCGGCGTCTCGCTCAGCAACGTGAGCGGCACCTTCTCGGCGCCCGGCGGCAGCACGATCACCGACGCCGGGGTCACCGATTTCGTGATCAGCGGCAGCACCGCCGCGGTCACCTACGGCGGGACCATCGTCGATGACGTCGGCCAACTGGTCGTGGTGAACGGCTCCGGCGGTGCGGCGAAGCTCTTCACCGGCGCGATCACCGACGGCGATGACGGCGATGGCGGTGGTATCTCGCTGACCGGCAACAGCGCGACGATCAGTTTTTCGGGCGCCTTGACGCTCAGTACGGGAGCCAACGCTGCGTTCACCGCCACCGGCGGCGGCACAGTGACGGCGACGGATGCAACGAGCAAACTGACAACGACCACGGGCACACCGCTGACGGTGACGACGACGAATATCGGCGCTGCCGGACTGAGGTTCGCGAGTATCAGTTCCAACGGGGCGGTAAACGGCGTGGTGCTCAACGGCAACACGGGCTCGACAGGGCGTCTGGTGGTCGGGCCGGTGGTGGGCGGCGCATGCAACAGTGTTGCGACCTGCGCCGGAGGCGCGATTCAGAACTCTACGGGTGCGGCCATCTCGCTGACCAATACCCGCAACGTCTCGTTCACCGAGGTTTACATCCTCAACGGAGCAACGCACGGAATCTTGGGCACCACGATGGCCGACGCCACGGGCGGAGTGCATCCGACGTTCGAGCTCAAGAACAGCTTCCTCGATAGCCCCGGTGACGCGGACAACGAGTCGGCGATCTACTTCGACTCGCCAGGGGTTGTCAACATTTCCGGTCGGATGGTGGTGTCGGACACGACGATCCAAAACTTCGAGGACGTCGGAGTGCACGTTGGCAATAACTCTGGAACGGTCGCGATCGAGCTGACCAACCTGAACATCGACAACAACAGCGACACCAATGGCGAGGAGGGCGTCGATGTGGAAGCCCTCGGGACGGCGAACATCACCCTGGATGTCAGCGGCGGAACTTTCAACAACCTTGAAGGTGGCGGCTTCAACGTGTTCGTCAGTTCTGGCTCTGGGTCGATCGATCTAGATATCGACGGTACGACTATTACGGGCACGGGCGGCCCGGATAACTTCCCGACGCCTCCAGCAATCACGCTATCTGCGGAGGGAGGGAGCTCGACATTCACGTTCGACATCACGAACAACGATATCCTTGACTCCTCCGGGGACGGTATTTTCGTCGGTCATGAAGGGTCGATCATGGGCCGCATAACGGGCAACGACATCAGTGGCATGCAGACTGGAGATGGTATCCGTCTCGACTCCGATGCCACCGGCAGTAACACGATGACGATCCTGATCGACGGAAACAACATCGGCAACGTGGTCGGCAATACCGGGATCGGCGACGACGGTATCCAGGTGCTGCATCGGGATGGAACGAAGCAGCTTAACCTGACGATCAGCAACAATCAGATTGCGAACACGGCATCGGAAGGCATCCGCTACTTCGCCGACGACGATGTGGCGGGCGGAGGGCCGGGTAACAATGTTCGAATCGCGGCCAACACGTTCACCAACATCGGTGTCCCGGATACGATCGTTATCATCTCGCAGGACCCCGGCACGGAGGTCTGTACCCATACTACGGGGAATACGCTCACTGGTGTCGGGGTACCGGGAATTACACTCCAGCAGTCCGGGTCGGCAGTTCTGCAGATCACGCAGGCGAGTACCGCAGCTCTCTCCGCTGCGAACGAGGGTGCGACGGTGACCCCCGTGGGCACGATTACATTCAATGGCCCATGCACCACGACGCCGCAGCCGACGAATTGAATCAATAGGGATCCGGCCACCATGGCGGACACCCTTCCTCACCGATCACCAGGTACGCCAGCGCGGCGAGCAACTCGCCCGACCAGGCGACCTGAAGACTGCCGAAGGCGAAGGCCTGGGACGAACTGCGCATCCATCGAGCCGAGCACCGCATCGATCGGCAGCCGGCGCTTGCTCAGGTCTGCGCGCCGCTGAACCGATTGCGTTCCTCGTACAACGCGGCGGTGAACGCACGCACCAACTGTGCCTTCTGCGTATCGGGCCGGAACAGCAGATAGCA
>CBFGWV010000133.1:0-12967 GCA_965652545.1 uncultured Candidatus Competibacteraceae bacterium
CCGGTGCCGGTGATCGCCTCCGGCGGGGTGGGCAGCCTGGATGACCTGGCCGCAGGGGTTACCGAGGGGCGGGCCGATGCGGTGCTGGCGGCCAGCATCTTTCACTTCGGCGAGTTCACCATCGGCGAAGCCAAAGCGTATCTGCGCGACAAGGGCATCGAGGTTCGCCTGTGAGCGACGATTGGCTGGACAAGGTGGCTTGGGATAGTCGCGGTCTGGTACCGGTGATCGCCCAGGATGCCGCTGATGGGCAGGTCCTGATGATGGCCTGGATGAATCGCGAGGCGCTGGCGGCAACGCGCGAACGGGGTGAGGCGGTGTACTGGTCGCGCTCGCGCAACCGGCTGTGGCACAAGGGCGAGACCTCCGGGCACACTCAGACGGTTCACGACATCCGCCTGGACTGCGACAATGACGTGGTTCTACTGTCGGTGACCCAGCACGGCGGCATTGCCTGTCATACCGGCCGTCGCCATTGTTTCTTTCAGCGCCTGGACGATGCCGGTGGCTGGACGCCCGTGGAACCGGTATTGAAAGACCCGGATCACATCTATGGCCACTGAGCCGGAAGCCATCCTGGTGCAATTGGCCGAGATCCTGGAAGCACGCAAGCTCGGTAGCCCCGACAGCTCCTACGTGGCCAGCCTCTATGCCAAGGGCCTGGATACTATCCTTAAGAAGGTCGGTGAAGAGGCCACCGAGACAGTTATCGCCGGCAAGGCCGGGGATCGGGATGCGCTGGTATACGAAGTGGCGGATCTGTGGTTCCATACGATGGTTTTGCTGGCGCATCAGGGAACCGGGCCGCAGGCTGTGCTGGCCGAGTTGGCGCGCCGCTTCGGCTTGTCCGGGCACGATGAGAAAGCCGCAAGGAGCGCGCCCGATCCACACCAGTCAAACGGGGACGCCGACTAGCCGGCGTCGATCCCACATTCTGTGAGGTTCATCATGGGTATCAGTATCTGGCAGCTTCTCATCATCCTGGCGATCGTCCTGGTTTTGTTCGGCGCTAAGCGGCTGCGCAACCTCGGTGCCGATCTCGGCGCCTCGGTCAAGGGGTTCAAGGACTCCATGAAAGAAGGCGAGGAGTCCAAGAAGGCCGAAGACGCCAAGCAGCTCAAGGATGGCGAGGTCATCGAGGGCGAAGTCCACCAGCGCGAGAACACCCGCGACAAGGTCTGACCACGGGGCGCCCGCACACCATGTTTGATGTCGGTTTCTGGGAACTGGTGCTGATCTTCATCGTCCTGCTGCTGGTGGTCGGACCGGACAAGCTGCCCGGCGTGGTACGCACCATCGGTTTGTACGTGGGCAAGGCCCGCGCCATCGTGGCTGGCGTGCGTGCCGAGGTCGAGCGCGAGCTTCAGCTCGATGAGGTCAAGCGCTCCATCCGCAATCAAGTCCCTGCCGATGAACTGCGCAAGCTGGGCGACTCGCTGCGCGGTGTGCGCCAGGATGTGGAGCAATCCGCCGAGCAAACCCGCAAGGCGACCGCCGCGGCATTGTCGGATCCGCCGCCGGCCATCGCGCCGGCCGATGACAAGAACACGGCCGCCAAGCCCGCCGCCCCCGCCGAGCGCCAGGATTCCGCCCCATGACCGACCCCGTCGATCAGGAACAACCGTTCCTGACCCATCTGCTGGAGCTGCGTGACCGCGTACTCCGGGTGGTGGTCGCCGTGGTGGCGATCTGGGTATGCCTGTTGCCCTTCGCAAATCCCATCTACAGCGCCCTGGCCGGCCCGTTGACCCGTCACCTGCCGGCCGGAAGCAGCATGATCGCGATCGACCCGATCTCGCCGTTTCTGACGCCGCTGATGTTCACGCTGGTGCTGGCCTTTTACATCGCCATCCCCTGGGTGTTGTTCCAGTTATGGGCTTTCGTCGCCCCAGGCCTGTACAAGCACGAGAAGAAGCTCGCTCTGCCGATGGTGATATCGAGCACCGTGCTGTTCTACGCGGGCATGGCGTTCGCTTACTTCGTTATCCTGCCCTTGTTCTTCGCCTTTCTCACCGCGACAGCGCCGGCGGGCGTGGCGGTGATGACTGACATCAAGCTGTACCTGAGCTTCGTGTTGACCTTGTTCCTGGCCTTCGGCTTCGCCTTCGAAGTGCCGATCGCCACCATCTTGCTGGTGCTTACCGGTGTCACCACGCCCGAGGCGCTGGCGAAGAAGCGCCCGTATGTCATCGTGGGGGCGTTTGTCATCGGCATGTTGCTGACCCCGCCGGACATGATCTCCCAGACACTGCTGGCCATCCCGATGTGGCTTCTGTTCGAGGCCGGCGTTCTGTTGGCACGCCTGATGCGCCGCAAAGTCCACACCGCCTCAGTGGGACAGGACGCCGGCCACGGGTCTTAAAGATGAGCCGGCCGACGATTGCGCTGGTCCTGACCGGCGGCGGTGCCCGGGCCGCGTACCAGATCGGCGTGCTACGGGCGATCCGCCGCTGGATGCCGCGTCATTCTCCCTTACCGTTCCGGGTGGTCTGCGGGACCTCCGCCGGCGCCATCAACGCTGCGGCGCTGGCAGCCGGTGCGGACGATTTCCAAGGTAGCGTGGCGATGCTCGAGCGAGTCTGGGGCCATTTCCACGCCGGCCAGGTTTACCGGGTGGAACCTTGGCGAGCGGGCTTTCAGATGCTGCGCTGGATGGCCACGTTGATGCTGGGTGCGGGTAAGCGCTGGGCACCGCGTGCGCTGCTCGATCCCACGCCGCTGCGTCGGATGGTCGAGCGGGAGCTCGATCTATCGCGCGTGCAGCAGCAGATCGACCAGGGTTACCTGGATGCGCTGGCCGTCACCGCAACGGCCTATCACGGCCGCGGTTCGGTGACCTTCTTCCAGGGCCACGATCGACTCGAGGGTTGGCGGCGCCAGCGGCGCAACGGTCTTCCGCGTCCGATCACCGTGGATCACCTCATGGCGTCTGCATCGATTCCGTTTCTGTTCCCAGCGGTACGCCTGGGGTATGAATTCTATGGCGACGGGGCCTTGCGCCAACTGGCGCCCCTGAGCGCCGGCTTGCACCTGGGTGCCGACCGGGTGCTGGTGATTGGCGTTCGCCCCGAATCGGAAAGCGAGCGGGTGGTGCCAATGACCCCGCCGACCCTGGGCCAAGTGGCCGGTTATCTGTTGGATGCGGTCTTCATGGATGCTACGGCCACGGATCTCGAGCGATTGAAGCGGGTCAACCATACGGTGTCATTGCTTCCGCCTACCGGCGTGGAGCGCACTGCGCTCCGGCAAGTGCGTGTCGAAGGGCTCTTTCCCAGCCAGGATCCAGCAAGGCTGGTTGGCGGTCATATCGACGAATTGCCCGCCACTATGCGGGTCATGCTCAAACGCCTTGGCGCGCTGAATCCCGAAGGACATGCACTGGCCAGCTACCTGCTGTTCGAAGCCGGTTATTGTCGTGCGCTGATGGATCAGGGCGAGCGTGACGCCAACCGTGCCCAGACCCGGCTGACGTCGCTCCTCGACGGCCATCTGTCGGGCCGTTGACCTTTGAAGCCCATAGGGTTCATGGAGCGCCTTGCGTCTCAAGGCGCCCGTTTCGACAGGCGCTAGCCCCGCCCGCCGCCGTCGCGGCTGCTGGTGCGTCGCCGTGGGCGACCAGCGCCGCTGCGATTCCCACCACCGGGGCCGTCGACGCCATCGCGTTTGGCCGCGCGCTTGGGCGGCTTGATGTCCGGCAGCAGGGACTCATCGATCGGTTCGGCGTGGATCTTCTGCCCGATGAAGTCCTCGATGTCCGGCAGGGAGTAGACGTACTCCTCGCAGGCCAGGGAAATTGCATCACCGGTGGCGCCGATACGCGCCGTACGACCGATTCGGTGGACGTAGTCCTCGGCGTCCTGGGGCAGGTCGTAGTTGAACACATGGGTCACCGCCGGCACATGCAGGCCGCGGGCGGCGACATCCGTGGCGACCATGATGTTCAACTCGCCGTCCTGGAACTTCTTCAGCAACCGCTCGCGCTTGGTCTGGGGAATGTCCCCGGAGAGCACTGCGGCATCGTAACCATTGCCGGCCAGCGACTCGGACACCCGCTCGGCGGCGCGCTTGGTGTTGACGAACACCATGGCGCGTTGAGGTGAGAACTTGTTCATCAGGCCGATCAGCAGCCGCGGCTTGTCGTGAGTGGCCACGTGATACAGCGACTGGGTGACCTTGTCGGCGGTGATCTGATCGCTTTCGATGCGGATCACCTGCGGATCGTTCATGTGTTCGTAGGCCAGCTCCATCACCCGCTGCGACAAGGTGGCCGAGAACAGGAAATTCATGCGCTGACCGGGCGGCGGCATGCGCCGAAGCAGGTAGCGGATGTCGTTGATGAACCCAAGATCGAACATGCGGTCCGCCTCATCGAGGACCACTACTTCGATGGCTTTGAGCTGGAAGACCCGCTGCTTATAGAAGTCGATGATCCGACCGGGCGTGCCGATGATGACATCCACGCCCTGTTCGAGCTGTCGCCGCTGACTGTCGTAGCCAGTGCCGCCATAGACAGCGGCGAACTTCAGCCCCGTGTAGCGGCCGAGCTGTTCGGCGTCTCGGTGGATCTGCAGCGCCAACTCGCGGGTGGGTGCCAGGATAATCGCCCAAGGGCCTTGCGCATCCTCGTACACGGGTGTGTTCATGAGGTAGTGCAAGGTGGCGAGCAGGAAGGCCGCGGTTTTGCCCGTGCCCGTCTGCGCCTGGCCTGCCAGGTCTTTGCCCAGCAGCGCCGCAGGCAACGTTTCGGCCTGTATGGGGGTGCAATGGGTGAAGCCTGCGTCGTCCAGACTTTCCTGCAGGGCGGGGTGCAGACCCAGCGAGGCGAAGGGGATACTCGTTAAGTGATTTTTTTCCATGCAACTCGTTCGCGCGTCCCCGTTATTCGCCGAGGACTTGAAAGTGGCCCGGAACTGGGCTCAAATGAACCGGTATTGTAGCGTGCGGCGATGCATTCCCATACCATCAGGACGTAAAAGGCTTGCCCACGTCTCTCCAACCGACCAACGCCGTGTCGATTGCGCCCGGTCAAGCGGGCTCTGTCGGCCTCAACGCGTTGTCGCTTCCCGTCTCAAATGATCTGTGCGCAGGAGGCTCAAGCCGTGAGTGATCGAATCGTACACGCCAGTGACGACTCCTTTGAAACCGAAGTGCTGAAAGCCGAGCAGCCAGTGCTGGTGGACTACTGGGCCGAATGGTGTGGCCCATGCAAGATGATCGCACCGATACTGGATGAGATCGCCGAGGAATTCGGCGATCGCCTGAAGATCGTCAAGCTGAACATCGACGACAATCCCGCGACCCCACCCAAGTACGGTATCCGCGGAATCCCCACCCTCATGCTGTTCAGCGGTGGAAACGTCGAGGCGACCAAAGTCGGTGCGCTGTCCAAGTCTCAGCTCACCGCATTCTTGAACGAAAACCTGTGATTGCCGGCGACGTCGGCGTCCGCTATCCCCGCCGCGCGTGGGAAGTGGACGCCGGTTGCCTGGCATGCTACTTTCCTTGTGCTTATCCAATCTCTATCTATTCTCGCGCCGGCCATTGCGGCGTACCCTTTGAATAGCTATCCAAAGCTGCCCGCCCATGTGCATCCCACGCACGCGGTGCGCGACGCCGCAATGCCCAACTGACGACCCCCCCGATGAACCTGACCGAGCTAAAACGAAAATCCGCTGCCGAAATCATTGATATCGCCCAGGAGCTGAAGCTGGAGAACATGTCCCGCTCGCGCAAGCAGGACGTGATCTTTGCGATTCTCAAAGCACTGGCTAAGAGCGGCGAGGACATCTACGGCGACGGTGTGCTGGAGATCCTTCAGGACGGCTTCGGCTTCCTGCGCAGCGCCGACAGCTCCTACCTGGCCGGCCCCGACGACATCTACGTCTCGCCCAGCCAGATCCGGCGCTTCAATCTGCGCACCGGGGATACCGTCTCCGGCAAGATACGGCCGCCCAAGGACGGCGAGCGCTACTTTGCGCTGCTCAAGGTCAGCGAGATCAATTTCGAGGCGCCCGAGCACTCCAAGAACAAGGTATTGTTCGAGAATCTCACGCCGCTGCACGCCATGTCGCGGATCAAGATGGAGCGCGGCAATGGTTCCACCGAGGACATCACCGCTCGCTTGATCGACCTGATCTCGCCCATCGGAAAGGGACAGCGCGGCCTCATCGTCTCGCCGCCCAAGGCGGGCAAGACGATGATGATGCAGAACATCGCCCAGAGTGTCGCGGCCAACCATCCGGAGTGCTACCTCATCGTGCTGCTCATCGACGAGCGGCCCGAGGAAGTCACCGAAATGCAGCGCTCCGTGCGCGGCGAAGTGGTGGCCTCGACCTTCGATGAACCGGCCACCCGTCATGTCCAGGTCGCCGAGATGGTCATCGAGAAAGCCAAGCGCCTGGTCGAGCACAAGCGAGATGTGGTGATTCTGTTGGACTCCATCACCCGCTTGGCGCGTGCCTACAACACCGTCGCACCCAGCTCCGGCAAGGTGCTCACCGGTGGTGTCGACGCCAATGCGCTGCACCGGCCCAAGCGCTTTTTCGGCGCCGCGCGCAACATAGAGGAAGGCGGCAGCCTCACCATTCTCGCCACCTCGCTCATCGAGACCGGCTCGCGCATGGACGATGTGATCTACGAGGAATTCAAGGGCACCGGCAATATGGAGATTCATCTGGATCGCCGTATTTCCGAGAAGCGCATTTTCCCCGCAGTGCACATCAACCGTTCCGGTACCCGCCGTGAAGAGCTGCTTACCGAAGCCGACGATCTCCAGCGGATGTGGATATTGCGCAAGCTGCTGCACCCCATGGATGAGCTTCAGGCCATGGAGTTCATGCTGGAGCGTCTCAAGAGCACGCGCACCAATGCAGAGTTCTTCGACTCCATGAAGCGTTGATGGCGGGGCTGGTCCCGTTTCTCGTCCTGCTCGCCGTCGTTGTCGTCAGCTTGCCGTTGCTGCCACGCCTGAGCGGTTGGACGATCCTGGCGGCGCGGTTTGCCAGCCCGGCCCCGCGCGAATCGATGGGGCGCACCAGTGTGCAACTGGGCGAGGGCTGGTTGCCCATGCGCTACCGCCGCTTCAAGGCCGGTTGCGATGCGCAGGCGCTGTGGATCACGCCCATCTGGCCGCTGCGGCTCACTCACCCGCCACTGTTGATTCCCTGGTCGGCCATCGACAGCGTCGAGATTCGTCGCATGGGCTGGGTGGACGACACGATCGTGCGTGTCACTGGGCCGGAGTCCCCACGCTTGGTGCTGCGCGGTGGTTTTGGCCAAGCGGTGTATGCGCTCTGGCAACAGCGTGACCTGCCGCAGCCCGAATCGACCGTGGAATAGGCTGCGGTCATAATCCGCCGTACATTCACTACGCCTGCGGAGAGCCACCTCATGAACGCGAAGTCATTACTCGACCAATTACTGCGCTCGGGCCAGTCCATGCTGAACGAGCGCGGCCGTTCCGGCAGCGGGTTGGGCGGCATGGGTGGCGGTGCGCTCGCCGGCGGTGCGCTGGCCATGCTGCTGGGCAGTCGTTCGGGCCGCAAGTTGGGCGGTGCCGCCCTCAAGTACGGCAGTCTGGCGGCTTTGGGTGCCCTGGCCTATCGCGCCTACAACGATTGGCAACAACAACAGTCGGCGGGCGGATCGCTGCGCGCCCATGCGGAGCCGCAGACGGTGGATCGCTTGCCGGCGCCGCAGGTCGAAGCGCACAGCCGTGCGATTCTGGCCGCCCTGGTCGCTGCGGCGAAGGCCGATGGCCATATCGATGTACGCGAGCGCGGGCTGATCGAAGACGAACTGGGTAAGCTCGACAACGACCCCGCCACCCGCCAATGGCTGCATGACGAGTTGGAGAAGCCGCTCGACCCCGCGGAGGTCGCCCGCCTGGGCGATTCGCCTGAGCTTGCCAGCGAGATGTATCTGGCCAGCCGGCTGATGGTGGATCAGCAGAATTTCATGGAACGCACTTATCTGGACGAGTTGGCGCGCTGCCTCAAACTGGATCCAGACCTGCGCACCCGTCTGGATGCGCAGATCGACGCCGGCTGAGGGCCGCTCAGCGGGCCAACGCGCGCCAACCGATGTCGCGGCGGTAGAACGCACCTGCCCAACGAATCCCTGCGCATGCAGCGTATGCGCGCTCGCAGGCGTCCCGCAGGTCGTCACCCAGCGCGGTGACGCACAGCACCCGTCCACCGTTGGTGACCACGGCGTCGCTCTCGGCGCGGGTGCCGGCCTGAAAGACCTCTACATCGGGTGAGGCATCGCAGGTGTCCAATCCGTCGATCGGGTCACCCTTGCGCACGGTACCTGGATAGCCGTCTGCCGCCATGACCACGCCCACGGCGGGCCGTGGGTCCCACTGTGCCGTTTGCGTGTCCAGACGGCCGTCCATCGCTGCCATCAGGTGATCGACCAGGTCCGAGCGCAGGCGCATCAGCACCGGCTGGGTCTCGGGATCGCCAAAACGGCAGTTGAACTCCACCACCCGCGGGTTGCCGTCGCCGTCGATCATCAGGCCGGCGTAGAGGAAGCCGACATAGGGGCTGCCGTCGGCGATCATGCCCTGGACCACCGGCTGGATCACGCGGGTCATGATCCGCTGGTGGACCTCATCGGTGACCACCGGGGCCGGCGAATACGCCCCCATGCCCCCGGTGTTGGGGCCGGTATCGCCGTCGCCCACCCGCTTGTGGTCCTGGCTGGAGGCCATGGGCAGCACATGCTCACCATCGACCATGACGATGAAGCTGGCCTCCTCGCCGGCCATGAACTCTTCGATCACCACCCGGCTGCCGGCGGCGCCGAAGGCATTGCCCGCCAACATGTCGTGCACCGCCGCCCTGGCCGTATCCAGCGTCTCGGCCACAACCACGCCCTTGCCGGCGGCGAGCCCATCGGCCTTGACCACCACGGGCGCCCCCAGCGTATCGAGAAACGCCAGCGCCGGCTCGACCTCGGTGAAGACACCGTAGGCGGCCGTCGGAATGCCGTGGCGCGCCATGAAATCCTTGGCGAAGGCCTTGGAGCCCTCCAGCCGTGCCGCCGCTGCGGTGGGTCCGAAGATGGCCAGGCCGGCGGCGCGGAAGCGGTCGACAATGCCTGCGACCAGGGGCGCTTCCGGACCGACGACGGTCAGATCGATGGTCTGCTCACGGGCAAAAGCCAGCAACGCATCGATATCCTCGGGCTCGATGGCCACGTTCTCGACCTTCCGCTCGGCAGCGGTTCCGGGGTTGCCGGGGGCCACGAACACCTGTGTGGTGCGAGCCGACCGGGCAAGTGCCCAGGCCAGCGCGTGCTCGCGGCCGCCGCCGCCGATAACCAGTATCTTCATGAGTCCGCCCTCAATGCCGGAAGTGGCGCATGCCGGTGAACACCATGGCCAGCCCGTGCTCATCCGCCGCGGCGATCACCTCGTCGTCGCGCAGCGAACCGCCCGGCTGGATCACTGCGGCGATACCGGCGGCCGCCGCGGCATCGATGCCGTCGCGGAAGGGGAAGAACGCATCCGAGGCCATAACCGCACCCTTGACCACCAAGCCGGCATGCTCGGCTTTGATGGCGGCGATACGCGCCGAGTTGATCCGGCTCATCTGCCCGGCGCCCACACCGATGGTCATGCCTCCGCGGCCATAGACGATGGCATTGGATTTGACGAACTTGGCCACCTTCCAGGCAAAGACGAGATCGGCCATTTCGGCATCGCTGGGTGCCCGCCGGCTGACCACCTTAAAGGCGTCGGCCAGCGGCAGATCGGCATCCTGCACGAGCAAGCCGCCGTTGACTTGCTTCACCTCGCGCCGGGGGGCGGCGTCCGCCGGCCAGGCACCGCAGGCGAGTAGACGCACATTGGGTTTGGACTGGGCGATGGCAACAGCGTCGGTGTCGATACTCGGGGCGACGATCACCTCGACGAACTGGCGCTCGATGATCGCGCGGGCGGTGTCCGCATCCAGGGCCTGATTGAACGCGATGATGCCGCCGAAGGCGGACTCCGGATCGGTCGAGTACGCCCGCTCGTAGGCCTCGAACAGGTTGGCGCCGGTGGCGACACCGCAGGGGTTGGCATGTTTGACGATGACACAGGCGGGTGCATCGCCGAACTGCTTTACGCATTCCAGCGCGGCATCGGTGTCGGCGATGTTGTTGTACGACAAGGCCTTGCCGGCGAGTTGCCGGGCGGTGGCCACCGAGGCCTCGGCGTGCGCCGGATCGACGTAGAAGGCGGCCTTCTGGTGCGGGTTCTCGCCGTAGCGCAGCGCCTGGGTTTTGGTCAGTTGCACGTTGAAGGTGCGGGCGAAGCCGTCCTTGCCGTCGCCGACCTGGCGGCCCAGGTAGTTGGCGATCATGCCGTCGTAGCGGGCGGTGTGCTCGAAGGTCTTTACGGCCAGATCGAAGCGCGTCGCCGCGCTGATCCGCCCCTCGTCGGCCTGCATCTCCGCCAGCACGCGGGTGTAATCAGCGGCATTTACGATGACCGCCACGCCGGCGTGGTTCTTGGCCGCCGCACGCAGCATGGTGGGGCCGCCGATGTCGATGTTCTCGATCGCAGTGGGCAGGTCGCAGTCTGGCCGCGCGACGGTCGCCTCAAACGGATACAGGTTGACCACCACGAGGTCGATCGGCTCGATGCCGTGCTCGGCCATGACCGCTTCGTCCACTCCGCGCCGCCCCAGCAACCCGCCGTGGATCTTCGGGTGCAAGGTCTTGACCCTGCCATCCATCATCTCGGGGAAGCCGGTGTAGGCGGACACTTCGGTCACCGGCAAGCCGCTGTCGGCCAACAGCCGGGCGGTGCCACCGGTGGACAGCAGTTCCACGCCATAGTCCTGCAGGGCGCGGGCGAAGTCCACCACGCCGGTCTTGTCGGACACACTGATGAGCGCCCGGCGGGGACGGATAGGGGCTTGGTCGATCATGGGGCCGGTTTCTGGTGCTGGAACGAAGGCCGCGCAGTATACCGAAATCGTCGCCAAATATCGGAAAAACGTCAGGAATCCGGCGTCCGGGCGGCACACCAGACCACCACGTGCTCCACGCCGGCGCGGTGCAGCGCGACGGTCGCGGCCTCGGCTGTGGCGCCGGTGGTCATGACGTCGTCGACCAAGGCGACACGCCTGATACCGCCGGTATCGCGGGCAGCGAAGGCGCCGGCGAGATTACGCCGCCGCGCCCGGGCCTCGAGGCCGGTCTGCGCTGTGGTGGCCCGCTGGCGCACCAGCACACCTGGGCGCACAGGAACCCCTAAGCGTCGTCCCAGCACCCGCGACAGTTCAGACGACTGGTTGAACCCCCGCTCACGAAGGCGGCTGATGTGCAACGGGATGGGCACTAGGCAATCCGGTCGCGGTTCATTGCGCACCCGCTGGTACAGCAGCTCGCCCAGCACCGGTGCCGCGGCCAGTACGCCGCGGTATTTCAGTGCCAGCACCAGGGCAGCCGTTGGCGGCGCATAGTGCAAGGCGCAACGTGCAGCCGCGAACGGCGGCGGCCGGCGTAGGCAGTTGCCGCACAAGGCGGCAGGGGCGTGCAGCGGCCGTGCGCAGCGACTGCAAGCGGGGTCATTGGCCGGTAGCTCGCACCGGCAATCGGTGCACAAAGCCAGATCGTACCCGGCATCCGCGTCACACAGCAGACAGGGTTGCGGCCCAAGAAGAGCATTTTTTAGCCAATTGTAAAGCATTGTAGCCTCCATGCCGTTGACAGCGCGAAGCGCCCCCGCGCATTCTCCATGGCACGCATTCTATCGCTGAGCCAGCCATGTCGGAGCGCATACTCCCCGCCGCATCGAGCCGCCGATCCGCCGCCATCATGGATATCGGCAATATCGTGGCCGTGGTCATCGCGCCATTGATCATTTTCTGGTTCGGCGCCTCCATGCTGGTCTACGCGCTCAACCGGCACCACCCCGACCCGCGTGTGGGCCATTACACCCAGTGGGCCGCGTACCGCTTCTATGGCGTCACCGGCTTCTTCCTCGCAGCGGCCACCTTCATCCCTGGGGGCGGCTGGCAGTACTACCTATGGGCATGGATCGCGGCGGTGCTGGTGATCGTGCCCTGGTCGGTTTACCAGCTTGTCCACATCGCTCGCGAGCCGTGGCGCGACCTGCCGCTGCCCGAGCCTGAACATTTCGAACCCTCCAACACCACCCGGAGCGACAATCCATGAGTACCACTGCCACGCTGCCCGCCCTGGCCCAGGTCTGGGCCCACCGAACCGACCGGCCGCTGCTGCGCCAGATCGCCTTGGTCGTGGCCGGCATTGCCCTGATGACCGCCAGCGCCAAGATCCAGGTGCCGTTCTGGCCCGTGCCCATGACCATGCAGACGTATGTAGTGCTGGTACTGGGCCTGGCCTACGGGGGCGGCCTGGGGTTGGCCACCATGCTGGGTTATTTGGCCGTCGGCGCCGCGGGCCTGCCGGTATTCGCCAGCGGTGGTGGGTTGGCGTATTTCTCCGGTCCCACGGCCGGTTATCTCCTCGGCTTCGCCGTTGCCGCAGCCGTTCTCGGCAGCCTGGCGCGACACGGATGGGGCCGTACACTGGGCAAGGCCTTGCTGGCCATGGTCCTCGGGCACGTCATCATCTTCGCCCTGGGCGTGGCTTGGCTGAGTTACCTGTTCGGTCTGGATGCCGCGCTGGCCAACGGTCTGTACCCGTTCATCGCCGGCAGCATCCTGAAGACCGCCTTGGCCGCCGCGACCCTGCCCCTGGCCTGGAAACTGGTGGATCGCCGGCAATAAGGGGTGCCAACCTGCGGGTTTGGCGCTGGTTTCCCCGCCCTTTCGGGCCGGGTGGGACGGGGTCAGACGCGCTGTGAATACATCCCTGTACGCTCGACGACCGCATCCCTGCGGCCGACGGTCTTCCCCCGTCCCACCCGGCCCGAAAGGGCTAGCAGCGGTGGCGCGTCAAGAGTCCTGCCGGAGATCCGACGCACACTGCGACGGAGTGCGCCAGG
>CBFGWV010000134.1:0-12919 GCA_965652545.1 uncultured Candidatus Competibacteraceae bacterium
GCTCAAGAGGGCTCGTTTGGTTTCACTGCACGATAATGTACTCCCCACGACGGGATTCCTCGAGATACTGCTCGATCTGTCCACCGTCCCGCAGCGTCTTCAAGCCTCGGTTGAATACCTCGGCGCGAGCCTCGTTTTCTTCCACTTTCCTTGATAGCAGGAGGTGAAGCGATGCCGTTCGGATCGGTTTCGGATGATGGGTGAGAAGCGCGATTTGCTCAGGCGTAAAAGTGTCTTTTAACATGCTGTAGCCGACTTCGATATCCAGGGGAAATACATCTATCCGTCCCGCGAGGAGTTTTTTGAAATTTTGCTCATCCGAGGGAACCCGCTCTACCTTGATCTCGCCGGCCTCTTCAGCTTTTTGAAATTGTTCGCCATAGTCGTATACCAATGTGGCGCCAATGGTGTATTGCTTTAAATCTTCCAGTGTGTCCCAGTCGATCGGTTTGCTCTTGAGGTGAAAGAGAACGTACTGCACGTCAACGACAGGGTCACTGATGATGAAATCAATGTCCCGCTCCGGGCTCCGGAACCAGACGGCGCCCGCGTCCCACGTTCCGATCTTCACTTCATTCAGGGCCCTGGCCCAGGGGAAGAATCCATATTCGACCTGAACACCTTCCTGGGCGAACGCCTCGGTGACGATTCGGGAGGCGACGCCATAGTGCTTCAGGTGTTCGGACAGATAGGGCGGCCACTCCCCGTTGGTGATGCGCACAGTCTCGTCGGCGACGGCGGTGCTGAATAAGCAGCAGACGGCCGAGGCCAACATGATCCGCGTGATGGAGAGCGACGTGAGCGCTTCGAGCATGTTTGATCCGCTCGGGTTCGTGGTGACGGAGGCGAGAGTTTCAAGTGTAGGACGCCGCACAGGATGGTGCGCGGCACGCCCTGACGGCGCTTGACAGGGCGGGGCGTTGCTTCTTAAGGTGTGTTCGAAATGCGCATTAACGTTCGAATAGCGAACATTTGCCGATCGAAAGTAATCGCCTCAGGAGGATCGATGATCAACAAGACGGTCGCGTCGCTGGAGGCGGCGGTGGCGGATGTCTTCGACGGCGCCACCGTCATGATCGGTGGCTTCGGCACCGCGGGCATGCCGTCGGCGCTCATCGACGCCTTGATCGCCCAGGGCGCGAAAGAGCTCACCATCGTCAACAACAACGCCGGCAACGGCGAAACGGGTTTGGCGGCGTTGCTCAAGGCCCGCCGGGTGCGCAAGATCGTCTGCTCCTTCCCGCGCCAGACCGACTCCCAGGTGTTCGATGCCTTGTATCGGGCGGGGGAGATCGAGCTGGAGTTGGTTCCCCAGGGCAATCTGGCCGCCCGCATCCAGGCGGCGGGGGCGGGGTTGGGGGGCATCTTCACGCCCACCGGCTACGGCACCTTGCTGGCCGAGGGCAAGGAAACCCGCCGCATCGACGGCCGCGACTATGTCCTTGAGTACCCCATCCACGCGGACTTCGCGCTGATCAAGGCGTCGATGGGCGACCGCTGGGGCAACCTTGTCTACCGCAAGACCGCCCGTAACTTTGGCCCGATCATGGCCACGGCCGCCAAATGCACCATCGCGCAGGTGAGCGAGGTCGTGCCTTTGGGCGCTTTGGACCCGGAAGTCGTCATCACCCCGGGGATCTTCGTCCAGCGTGTCGTCGCGGTCCGCGCCGATGCCGCAGCCGTCGCCTGAGGACACCCGCATGAACCGGCTCGATCGTGAACAAATGGCCGCCCGCGTGGCGAGGGACATTCCCGAAGGGGCGTACGTCAATCTGGGGATCGGCTTGCCGACGCGGGTTGCGAACTATCTTCCGGCAGACAAGGAGATTTTCCTCCACAGCGAGAACGGTCTCCTCGGCATGGGGCCGGCACCGGCCAAGGGCGCGGAGGACCCGGAGCTGATCAACGCCGGCAAGCAGCCGGTGACCTTGCTCACCGGTGGCTGTTATTTCCACCATGCGGACTCCTTCGCGATGATGCGCGGCGGTCATCTGGATATCTGTGTGCTGGGGGCGTTTCAGGTGTCGGCCTCGGGCGACCTGGCCAACTGGCACACCGGCGCAGCCGATGCCATCCCCGCCGTGGGCGGGGCGATGGACCTGGCCATCGGTGCCAAGCAGGTGTTCGTGATGATGGAACTGCTCACAAAGTCCGGCCAGAGCAAGCTGGTGGAGCGCTGCACCTATCCGCTGACAGGCTTGGCCTGCGTCAGCCGGGTCTACACCGATGTGGCGGTGTTCGATATCACGCCTGACGGAGTGGTGGTCGGCGAACGGGTGGACGGTGTCAGCCTCGACGACTTGCGCCACCTGACGGGGTTGCCGCTGTTGGCTGCCCCGGCCCATAAGCGGGTTTAGCGCAGTGCCTGCGGGGCGAGTTCGACCACCGCTGGGGGCGTCGGGTGGTGGTCGGTGTGGTGGCTTTCTGCTTTAATCGCGTTATTGCGACTTTGTGCGCGTTTTTGCTGGAATATCCATCATGGGCTCCGTTGAAGCCGAAAAGACGGGTCGCCATACCGTCTCGCTGGTGCGTGGTCAGTTCTTGGCCCTGGGCCTGCTGATGGGGTGCTGGGCGACGAGCCTGCCGGGGCTGAAGCAGCGTTTCGGTTATTCCGACCAGGAGTTCGCTTTAGTGCTGCTGGCGCTGGCGATGGGGTCGGCGGGTGCGTTCCTGAGTTGTGCCAGGCTGATGCGGGTGGTGGGATCGGCGCATTTCACTCGCGGCGCGGGTGTATTGGCTGCGATCGCCGTGGTGGCGACGTTTGTGGAAACGGGCACCGTGTCGCTGGTGTTGACGGCCGTGGTGATCGGTTTCGCCAGTGCCGGCTTCGATGTGGCGATCAACAGCAGTGCGGTGGCGCTGGAGCGGGTGCGTCGCCGTCCGATCATGTCGCAGTTGCATGCCATGTTCAGCACCGGTGGGGTGGTTGCCGCAGGGGGTGCGGCGGTGTTGTTCCTGTCCGGTTGGCCGCTGCTGTGGCTGGCGATCGTGGCGGCGGTGTTGATGGCTTTGTCGGCGCTTGCGGCGGTGGCACCGCCGTTGCCGGCGACGGGGGGGCTACTGGCCGGGGCCAGCGTGCTGAACAACCCGCTGTTGCTGCGTCTGGGTGCGGCGGCGCTGCTGTGCCTGTTGTGTGAAGGGGTGATGTACGACTGGTCGGCGGTGTACATGGTTCATGCCTTCGAGGCCTCGATGGCGGTGTCGGTGGCAGGCTTCGGGTTGTTCTCGGCCGCGATGGCCTTGGGCCGTTTCACCGGCGATGGGCTGCGCCAGCGGTTCGGTGAATCGACGGTCCTGGTGGTCGGCTGTTTACTGGCCGCGGGCGGGGCGTTGGCGGCGGTGGTCGGCGGGCAGCGCGAGCTGGCGCTGGTCGGCTTCGTGCTGGTCGGGCTGGGCTTGTCGAATGTCATTCCCATCGTGTTCGCGCAGGCGCCGCGTGCTCATGCGGGCGCGCCCGAGCAGGCGATCGCCATGGTGTCGGGTATCGGCTTCACCGGCTTTCTGGTCGGGCCGCCGATCGTGGGGTTGTGGTCAGCGGTGTTCTCCCTGGATACGTCACTGTTGCTGGTGTTCGGTGCCTGCCTGGGCGTTACCCTGCTGACCGCTGGCAGGGGGAGATGCGATGACACACGGTAGCGATTTGCTGGCCGATGAACGGCGGGCGCGCATTCTCGCGTTGCTGGGCGCCGAGGGTAAGGTGAAGACGCAGCAGCTCATTCAGTTGTTCGACGTCTCCGAAGACACGGTGCGCCGTGACCTCAAGGACATGGCCGAGCAAGGTTTGCTGCGCCGGGTCCATGGCGGCGCAATGCCGCTGAGCCGGACACCGCCCGAAGCCCCTTGGTCGGCACGATCGGGCAGCGACACGGCGGAAAAGTCAGTCCTGGTGTCGGCGGCGGTGCAGGCGTTGAACCCCGGTGAGGTGGTGTTCATGGACAGCGGCACGACCAACGCCCAACTGGCCCGGCGCCTGCCGCGGGACGTCCGGTTCACGGTGGTGACCACCAGCCCTGAGGTTGCCCTGGCACTGTGCGACCACGAGCACTGCGAGGTGATCCTGGCCGGGGGACGGGTGAACCGCCAGAGCGCCGCCGTGTGTGGCCCCGAGGCCTTGCGCCTGGTCGAGTCGATCCGCGCCGATGTGTGTGTGCTGGGGGTATGCGCCATCGGTGCGAGCAGCGGCATCAGCTGTGCCCAGTTCGATGAGCAAGCCATCAAGCAGGCGATGGTGCGCAACGCCGGGCGCACCATCGCCCTGGCGACCGCGGTCAAGCTCGGTCATAGCCTGCCGTACCGCGTTGCCGGCGCGGAGGCGATCGCAACCCTGTTCACCACCGCGGCGGATGACGAGCCCGAGTTGGCGGCGATCCGTGAACTCGGGGTGTCGGTCAGGTGTATCGGGGCGGCGTGAGTTTGGGGGTCTACGCCAAGGCGTACTCGATGTCGTTCAGCAGATCCTGCGTGTTCTCGATCCCCGCCGCGAAGCGGATCAGGCCGGGCGTGATGCCCTGGACCTCGATCGCCTCCTGCGACAACCGCCCGCCGAACAGCACCGCCGGTTGTATGGCGACCGACGACACGCCACCGAGGCTGGCCGCGTTGGTCACCAGTGTAAGCCGCTCGAGGAAGGCCTTGCCGGCCTCGTAGCCACCGGCGAGGTCGAAGGTCAGTAAGCCACCGAAGCCGCTCATTTGGCGGCATGCCAGCGCGTGCTGCGGGTGGGATTCCAGCCCCGGATAAAACACCTGACGAACCGCCGGGTGCGACTCCAGGTAGCGGGCGATCGCCAGGGCGGAGGCGTTCTGCTGGCGCACGCGCAGCTCCAGGGTGCGTATCCCGCGCAAGGCCAGCCACGCATTGAATGGTGCGCCGATGCCGCCGGTCACCATGGACAATGCCCAGATCCGCTCCATCGTCTCGCGCGATGCCGTGAGACTGCCGGCGAGCAGGTCGTGATGGCCGCCGATGTATTTGGTCGCGCTGTGCATGACGATGTCGACACCCAGGTTTATGGGGCGCTGGTTGATGGGGGTGGCGAAGGTGTTGTCGCAGAAGGTGATCGCACCGTGCGCATGGGCCAGTTCGCAGACCGCTTTCAGATCGGTGATGTGCATCAGCGGGTTGACCGGGGTTTCCAGCGTCACCAACCTGGTGTTTGGGCGCATGGCCTGCGCGAAGGCCTCGACCGAGCGCTGATCCACCAAAGTGTACTCGACACCGAAGCGGGGCAGCAGGTTGGTGATCAACTCGGTGGTCCCGATGTAGTGGTTGCGTTGGGCCACGATGTGATCGCCGCTTTTCACATGGGCCATGATCGCCGTGGCCGCTGCCGCCATCCCGGAGGCGAACACCATCCCGGTTTCTCCACCCTCCAGATCCGCGATCACCTTCACCAGACGTGCCGAGGTGGGGTTGCCCGAGCGGGCGTAGAAGTCATCGCGCAGCGACGCCGAGGACTGTGCGGCGAAATGGTCGGCATCGCGCGCCCGGTAATTGACCGATTGATACAGCGGTGGCGAGACGCCCAGGTCGTCCGACGAGGGGCGGTCGGCGTGGAGTGCACGGGTGGCGGGGGACAAGGGGGACGACAGTTCCATGGTGAGCTCCTGGTTGATGCCGTTGGGTGCTCAAATCCTAAGCATGAAATGCATCAATATCAATATTGAATTAACTCAATATGTAAAATTGACACAGTATTGGTGTGTGGATAGATTCACACCCATGTGGACCCCGACCCTGCCGGACGATCAGCCGGCCAAGCATCTGGCGCTGTTGCACGCGCTCAAGGCCGACCTGGCCGCCGGACGCGTGCGCACGGGCGACCGCCTGCCGCCGGCGCGTACCCTGGCTCAGGTACTGGGGCTTGCGCAGGGGACTGTCGCCCGCGCGTACCGCGAGGCGGCGCAGGAGGGGCTGGTCTCGTCCGAGGTTGGACGCGGCACCTTCGTCACCGCCGCCCGGCCGGCAGCGCCGTTCGGGGCCCGGTCTGCCGGTGTGATCGACTTATCGGTGGATCATCCGCTGGAGGCGCTGGACCCCGACCCCGGCCCGGTGCTGGAGCAACTCGCACGGCGGTCGGACCGGCTGTCGTTCATGAGCTATCACCCCCACCAGGGCAGCCTGCGAGCACGATCGGCCGGCGTTGCCTGGCTGCAACTCCATGGCCTGGCCGCGCGAGCGCCCGAACACGTCGTGGTCTGTGCCGGCAGTCAGCATGCCGCGCTCGTGGCCCTGGCCAGCGTCACCCGGCCCGGCGACACCGTTCTGGTCGAGGCACTGGCGTATCCCGGCATACGGGAAATCGCCCCCTTGCTCGGGCTGACACTGGCTCCGGTGGAGATCGACAACCACGGCCTGATTCCCGAGGCCCTGGTCGAGGCCTGCGGGCAGTGGCCGCAGGCCACCGCGCTGTACACCGTTCCCAGTGTGCACAACCCGACCACCGCCGCCTTGCCCCTGGCACGGCGCGAAGCCATAGCCGCGCAGTGCGCGCGTGCAGGCCTGTACATCGTCGAAGACGACATCCATCGCCTCCACGCTGACGAGCGCGCACCGGCACTGGCCGAACTGCTCCCCGAGCGCGCCTTCTACATCGCCGGCCTGTCCAAAACCGTCGCCCCTGGGCTGCGTTGCGCCTACCTCGCCCCCCCGCCGGCCCTCATCGAGGCCGCCACCCGCAAGACCCTGGCCACCCACTGGACCCTGCCACCGCTGATGGCCGAAATCGCCGCCATCTGGATCGAAGACGGTACCGCCCAGCGCGTGTGCACCGCCAAAGCCGACGAAGCCGCCGCCCGCCAGCGTATCGCCGCCGACATCCTGCACGGCGCCAACGTCTCCTCGCAAAGGCACAGCTTCTACCTGTGGCTGGACCTCCCCGAGGGCTGGAGCGGCGACGGCTTCGCCCTCGCCGCGGCCCGCCGCGGCGTCGCCATCCTCGGCGACCCGGCCTTCCGCATCGGGCAAGGCGCCACGGGGCGGCATGGCGCGCGGGTGTGTCTCGGCGCCGCCCCCACGCGCGAGCGGATGACCGCCGGGCTGGACATCCTTGCTGATCTGCTCAAGCGCGCGCCCGACTTTTTGCCCGGCGTGTTGTAGGGGAAAGGGGAGCTATCTAGACGGCCTTGTGTGCCCGCCTGGAGCACCCCTGGGATCACCGAGTTGTACTCGGTAGCCGGCTGAAAGCCGGCCGTCTGATAGACCATCAACGTTGATCAAACCGTTATGGAATTCTCGAACCCTCAGGCGCAATGGCCGAGCGTTGCTCGGCTACCGAGTACAACTCGGTGATCCCAGGGGGCGCCTGTCCGACGGTCTGAGGCGTAGCCTCCTCCCAGCCCAGCCCAGCCCAGCCCAGCCCAGCCCGGCCGCGCCCCCGCCAAAACGCACGCCTCACGGCCCCGTCCGAGTCACAGTCGCTGACACACCCGACCCGCCCGACTCCCAACCAAACACGCCAACGAGCCCGTTACACCGTCTCCCCTGGCCCCAACGCCGGGACGATGATCGGTGCCGTCGGCTGCCCATCGAGAAAGCGCTGCCACATGACGGTGTAGGCGCGCTCCAGATGACGCACCCGCCGCACCGTATCGAACATCGGCGACGACACCCGCCGCTGCGCAAGCTGCCCACGAACATCGGCCAACAACCCCGGGTCGCGTGCCAGCGCGAACGCCTTGTCCGCATACTCCGCGGGCGATTCGGCAACCAACCACCCCATATCCAGCGTGCGCAGAAAACTCGCACACACCCGCGCCGGAAACCCCTGACCGAGCAGTGTCACGATCGGCACCCCCATACGCAATGCATCCACGCCGGTGGTATGGGCGTTGTACGTGAAGGTATCCAAAAACAGATCCGCATGGCGCAGACGCTCCAGATGCCGTGCCTTATCGCGCGCCCTGGCAAAGACAATGCGCTGCGGATCCACACCCTCGGCGCCGGCCATCGCAAACAAGGTGTCGCGCACCCTGTCCGAGCATTGGAACAGCCACAGCACACTGCCGGGTACCTGTCGCAACAAACCCAGCCAAATCCCGAACGACTCCGGGTCCAGCTTGCGCTCATTGTTCATGCAGCAGAACACAAAGCCCTTCTCCGGCAGCCCCTCGTCCGCCCGGGTGATGCCATCGTCCGCCACCCGTTCGCGCGAGACGATGAAATAACACTCCGGCAACATCACCGGTTGCTCGGCCACGCTCGCCCAATCGGCCTGCGGCAATACCACCGGGTCGGCCACGATATAGTCGACGAAGTCTGCACCCAGGGTGCCGGGATAGCCCTGATAATTGACCTGTATCGGCGCCGGCCGGGCCGCAAGCGACTCGGTGCGGCAGTAATTGGTGTAGCCGGCCAGATCGACCAGGATATCGATCTCATCGGCCCGGATACGCGCGCTCAACTGCGCGGCGGAGTCCGCCTGCACATCGAAAAAGGCATCGCAGCCGGCGGCGATACGCAAGGCGTACTCGTCATGCGAGGCCTTGGTCGAGTAGGCCACCACCTCGAAGCGATTGCGGTCGTGCGCCGGAAACATATCCTGGCTCAGGTGCCCGATCGCATGGTGACGAAAGTCGCCCGACAGATAGGCCACGCGGATACGCCGGTGGTGGCGGCGGCTTGCCGGGTCCACCGCCGGCAGCACCGGCGGCGCCACCGCGCGGATCGCCCCGACGTAACCGCGCGCGACCTTCAGCCGCAACATCGGATCCAGCGGCAGGACCAGCGTGTCGAACGGCGTCAACACCGACGCCCGCCCGGCGTCCGCCTGGGCCGCCAGCGCCTCGGCCAGCGCGGGCATCGACCCACGCTGCGCCCAATTGCCGGCGAGAATCTCCGTGCAGCGATAGGCCAGGACCAGCTCCCGCGCCGTGCAGTGACGGGTGATCCAGGACTCTGCCGGGCGCGAGGCCCCGCGGCTGGTGAGCACCTTCTCCAGCCCGTCGGGGTGGTGGCGACGACCCTCGGCCAGACAGGCATCGGCCGCATCGTAATCGCCCCGCTGCAACAACAGCAGCGCCCGCCCGAACAGGGCGAGGCGGCGGCTCTCCTCGTGCGCATCGAACAGCGGCAGCAGGCGCTCCAACCGGTCGGCGCGGCCCTGGCGGATCAGCAGCCAATGGCACAGCCGCGGCACCAGCAGCGGCCACAGCGCCGGCAGGTGGCGTCGTACGTGGTCGAGCCGATCCGTCAAATCGTCATCGAGGCCATCGAGCAAGGCGGTGACGATGTCGTCCTGGATGTCATCGTCATCGAGCAGATCCTGCTCCAGCACCTGCAATCCGGCCAGGGCCTCGGCGAACAAGCCCGTGCGCAGCTCGGCCTGGGTGCGGCCAAGCCTCACTTGCGGTACGTCGGCCAACTCGGCAGGCAGCGCCCGATAGGCCGCAAGCGCGGCGGCACTGTCGCCCAGGCCCAAATGGGCGACGGCGCGGTTGATCAGCAACTGCGGGTTGTCCGGTGCCCGCGGCAGGACACGGTCGACCACCGCCAGGGCTTCGGCCTCGCGATCGCGGGCGATGAGCAAGGCGGTCAGTTCGATCGCGGCCTGGAGACCGACCGCTGGGTCGTCCAGCAGTGCGTTGAATGCCGCGATGGCGTCGGTCCATAGACCTAAGCGCGAGGCGGCGATGGCATGGTTTGCACGCAACGGCGCGATGGTCGGCCAACGGGCCAGCGCCTCGGCCGCGGCGCTCAGCGCCCCTCGCGCCTGACCCGATTGCAGCAGGGCGACGACTCGCGCCAGGTGGATATCCGGCACGTCCGCACCGGCACCGGCCAGGGCCTGGTCGGCGGCCGCCACGACGCCGGGCCAGTCGCCGCGGGTCCAGGCGGCGACCAGTGCGGCCGGCAAGGTGGGGTGGGGCGTCTGCTCCGCGGGTGGGGCGTCGGACACGGGGTCTCCTCAGGGACGGCGGGGCAAGGCCGGCACCGCGATGGGCTGCGCACGCTCCCCGCTCAGGAACCGCGTCCACATGCTGCGATAAGCCTGTTCCAGGTGGCGCACCCGGCGCTCGGTGTCGAACAACGGCGACGACAAGCGTCGCGTCAGGATATCGGCCCGCAGTGCCGCCAACCGGTCGGGGTTCTGTGCCAGCGCCAGTGCCGTGGCCAGATAGTCGTCGTGGCTCTCGGTGATCAGGTCGGGCCGCCCCAGCGCGGTGAGCAGGCTGGCACACACGCGGGCCGGGATACCGCGGCCCTTGAGGGTGACCACGGGCAGCCCGCTCCAGAGCGCGTCGGCGGCCGTCGCATGGGCGTTGTAGGTGAAGGTGTCCAGGAACAGGTCGGCCAAGCGCAGCCGCTCCAGGTGGACGGGTTTGTCGCGACGCTCGGCAAAGATGAGTCGCCCACTGTCGATGCCGGCGGCCGCGGCGCGTTGGCGCAGCATCGTGCGCATGCTCTCGGGGCCTTGCAGCAGCCACAGCACGCTGCCGGGGACGTGTTGCAGCAGCGCCAGCCACAGGTCGAAGGATTCGGGCTCCAGCTTGCGTGCGTGATTCATGCAGCAGAAGACAAAGGCGTCCGCCGGCAGGCCCTCGTCGGCGCGGCCGATCCCCGATTCGCCGATCGGCTCGCGTGCGAGCATGAAATAACTCTCCGGCAGCAGCACCGGTTGCTCGTCGACCCACTCGCGGTCGGCCTCGGGCAACACCACCGGGTCGAGCACGATGTAGTCGACGAAGTCCGCCCCCAGGGTGCCGGGGAAACCCTGGTAGTTGACCTGGACCGGCGCCGGCCGGGCGGCCAGGGACTCGGTGCGGCAGTAGGTGGTGTAACCGCTCAGGTCCACCAGGATGTCGATCTCATCCGCGCGGATGCGCGCCGCCAGCTCCTCGGGGGTGTTGTCTTCGACATCGACGAAACGGTCGCAGTCCGCCGCGATTCGCTGGGCGTAGGCATCGTGGCTGGCGCGGGCAGAGTAGGCGAAGACCTCGAACTGCGTCCGATCGTGCAGGGCATACATGGCCTGGGTGTTGTGCGCCAGGGGGTGATGGCGGAAGTCACCCGACAGATAGCCGATTCGGATACGCGAGCGGTGTGCGCGTGCCGCGGGGGTGACTGCCGGCAGCGTCGCCGGGGCGACAGCCTTCACGGCACGCGCGTAACCGCGGGCGACCGCCTGCCGCAGGGCGGGCGAAAAGGGCAACTCCAAAGCCTCGAACGGGGACACCACCGGCGCGCGCCCTTGCGCCAGCCGTGCCTGCAAGTCCGCGGCCAACTGGGGCAATGCGGCGCGCAGCGACCAGTGACCGCTGAGCATCGAGATACCCCGCTGCGCCAGCGCCAGTTCGCCCGCGCTGCACTGGCGTGCGATCCACGACTCCGCTGGGCGGGGGTAATGGCGGCTGCCGAGCACATGTTCGAGGCCGTCCGGATCGCCCTGGCGGCCCTGCGCCAGCGCCTCGTCGGCCTCGGTCAGCCGTCCGTGCTGGATCTGGATCAAGGCCTCGCCGAACGCGGCCAGGCGCCGGCCGGTGTCGTCCTGGTCGAAGACCTGCCGGGCGCGGGCGAAAGTCTGCGGTTGCCATTGCCGCACCAACAGCGCGTTGCTCACGCGCAGCACGAGGTCTGGCCACAGCGTCGGCAGTTGGGTGCGCAGCGTCGCAAGCCGAGCTTCGAGCACCCCGTCGCTCAGGTCCGCCACCAGTGCATTGGCGACGTCGTCGACGACATCCTCGTCCAACAGATCCGTATCCAGACTCTGGAGGAGGGTCAGTGCGGCGGGGAATTCGCCCAGGTGCAGCAGGGCTTGGAGCATGCCGAGCCGGGTTTGGGGCAGGCCGGCGAGCGCGTCCGGCAGCGCCCGGTAGGCAGCCAAGGCCCCGGCGTGGTCACCGCTGCCCAGGCGGGCGGCGGCGCGGTTGATCAACAGCTGCGGGTTGTCCGGCACCCGGGGCAGGGCAGTGTCGATGACGGTCAGTGCCTCGGCCTCGCGGTCCCAGGCGATGAGCAAGGCGCTCAGTTCGATAGCCGCCTGCACGCCCACGGCAGGGTCGGGCAACAGTGACCGGAGTTCGGTGCAGGCCTCGTCCCATAACCCCAGACGGGAGCGGGCGATGGCGCGGTTCATGCGCAACAGTGGGTGGCCGGGCCAGCGGGCCAGGGCGGTGCTGACAGCATCCAAGGCCTCGCGCGCCCGCTGCAACCGAAGCAGGGCGGCCACCCGCGCCAGGTGAACGTCGCTGACGCCCTCGAACCCCTCGGCCAGGGCGTCCTCCGCGGCCGTGACCACCGCCGGCCAGTCGCCCTGCGACCAGGCGGCGATCAATGTGTTGGGTGGGGCGGGTGGTTGGGCTGGAGAGGACTCGGACACCGTGCAAGCCTTGCGTGGTGGTAGGTTGTGAAGGCCCGAATCCTAACACGCACGATGTCGTGCTCCAGTCGCAGACTCCCTCGACCGTGGGTGCTCCCCCTAGAACAAATGCACCAGCTTGTTGACCTCGTACGTTGGCGACCCGCCCAAGAACACATCCGCATCGAACGCTGCGAGCCATGCGACGTTCAGCACGTGCTGCGCGTACCACTGCCCGCTGTACGAGCTGAACCGTCCGTTGATCAGAAACCGCCCGGTTTCGCCGGTTTTCAACCGGAACAAGCGGTGACGGTAACGGCCGCGGTTGGGCTGGCCGAACGTCAGGCCGCTGTAGGTGTAGCTGACCGTCAGTTCGCCATCGTGCACGGTGAACCCGAAGGGACCCTGTTTTTGCACCGGGTCGAGCGACGCCAGCGACTGCTCCGGTCGGAAGTCCTGCCATTCGGCGCTACGGACCTCGTGCACATGCATCGTGCCGGGCACCGTGGGTGTGGGCACGGCGTAGCGGGTCGGCACCGCGTTGCGCCTGGCGGCATTCGGCATGCCGCGGGAGCGCTTGGTCCATTGCAGGACGATGTGCTGAACCAGCAGGGTGGTCATGGC
>CBFGWV010000135.1:0-12778 GCA_965652545.1 uncultured Candidatus Competibacteraceae bacterium
ATGACCATCGACCGATTACGCATCGCCACGCGCGAGAGCCCGCTGGCCCTTTGGCAGGCCGAGCATGTCGCGAGCCGTCTGCGCGCCGCCTACCCGGATTTGGCCATCGACCTGGTGGGGATGACCACGCGGGGCGATGAGATCCAGAACACGCCGCTGTCCCGTATCGGCGGGAAGGGCCTGTTCGTCAAGGCGCTGGAGCAGGCAATGATGGACGGGCATGCGGATATCGCCGTGCACTCGATGAAGGATGTGCCCGCCGAGGCGGAGATGCCCGAGGGCTTTCATGTGGCGGTGATCATGGCGCGTGAGGACCCGCGCGATGCCTTTGTCTCCAATGACTATGCGGATATCGATGCGCTGCCCGACGGCGCCCGGGTCGGCACGTGCAGCCTTCGACGGCGTTGCCAGTTGGCGGAGCGGCGGCCGGATCTTCGTATCGTCGATCTGCGTGGCAACGTGAATACGCGGCTGGCGAAACTCGACCGCGGCGATTTCGACGCCATCATCCTGGCCGGGGCGGGGCTCAAGCGCCTGGGGATGACCGACCGCATCCGCCGGCTGTTGCCGACGACCACCAGTTTGCCGGCAGCGGGGCAAGGCGCAATCGGGATCGAATGCCGCTCGGATGATCGGGCGCTGTTCGGGCTGCTGACGGCCTTGCATCATCCGGTGACCGCGGCCGTGGTGGGTGCGGAACGGGCCGTCAGTGCGCGGCTGCAAGGCGGTTGCCAGGTGCCGCTGGCGGCATACGGCGAGGCCGACGGCGCCCGCCTGACGCTGAACGCGCTGGTCGGTGAGCCCGACGGCAGCGTCATCCTGCGCGCCGGCGGCGAAGGTCCGCTGGACGAAGGCGGCGAGCTCGGCCATCGGCTGGCCGAGGACCTCCTGGCCCAAGGGGCCGATGCCATTCTGCGCCGGTTGGCCACCCATACCCCATGACCACATCGGGGCCGCTTGCCGGCTGGTCGGTACTGGTCACCCGTCCGGCCCACCAAGCCGAGACGCTGTGCCGTTTGCTTGAGGGGTACGGCGCCGAGAGCGTGCGGTTTCCGTTGATAGGCATCGAGCCGGTGGATGACCCCGCAACCACCGCCCTGGCCCTGGCCGCGCTGGAGGCCGGCGCCTGGGCCGTGTTCACCAGCGTCAACGCCGTGCAGGAGGCGATGGCCCGCGGCCTGCGCGCGCATCACCTGCACCCGGGGCGGGTGGCGGCGATCGGGCCGGCGACCGCCGCCGCCCTGCGAACGATCGGCGTTGAACCCATGACACCGCCTCCCCCTCATACCACCGAGGCGTTGTTGTCGTTGCCGGGCTTTACGCCCTCGGGACCGGTGGTGCTGGTCAAAGGCGTGGGCGGACGCGCGGCGCTGGCAAACGCGCTTACGGCACGCGGGGGGCAGGTGATGGCATGGCCGGTCTACCGGCGCACTGCCGGTTCGGGCGACGGACGGCAGTTGTCGAATTGGCTGCGGATGCCGGCGTCGAAGGCGGTCATCATTACCAGCGGCGAAGCCCTGGAGAGACTCTTTGTTATAGTTGCGCCTACGGATCGCGACGCACTCAACCGCACCCCGATGGTTGTCGTCAGTGCGCGCCTGGACGATCATGCCCGCCGCCTCGGTCCGGTCCGTACCGTGCTGTGCGCCGCGGGCGCCGCAGATTCACTTATCGTGGACACTCTGCTGCACAGGGTGACCCACGCAATGTCATCGTTTGGGGAGCCGAAATGACGGAGAGGCAAAACCCGAAGCGCAGCCGCAGCCGAAGCAGGAAAAGCGGCAGCACGCCAGGCGACAATCCCGCCGCCGAACCCTCAACGACCAGGACGGTTGGCCAAGACAGCACGCCCGCGTCCCCGAACGAGCAGACCACGACCGTGACCACAGCCGACAACAAACCGGCCGACGCCAAGCCGAACCCGCCCGTCTCGCCGGCACCCGTGGCGCCCCCTGCCGATAAACCGGCACCGCCGGCGGCGGCCACCCCGACGAAGCCCGCGACGGTCGATATCGAGAAACACCCGGCCGACAAGAAACCCGCGGTCCCTGAGCCCGGCGGCGAGCCGGTCGACTCGACCGCCGGCACGCGCGCAGCGACCGGCGATGCGCCGAGCGCGCCCCCGCCGCCGCCGCTACCCCGAACCCAAGCTCCAGGCTCTGACGCCCAGACACCGGGCGGCGGCCCACGGCCGCCACAGCGCCCACCAGTGCCGCCCGAGCAAGGTACCGGTGGCAGCGGCAAAGGGCTGGCTGTCGGTGCGCTGGTGCTGGCGCTGGCGGCCCTGGGCCTGTCCGGCTACCAATGGGTACAAAGCAGCAGCACTGCCCAGACGCAGGCTGCGGCTTTGGCAACCGTTCGCGAGCAAGCGGCCAAAGCGGCAGGTGTGGCGGAATCGGTCGCCGCCCTGCCTGAACGCATGACGACGGTGGGCGACAAAGCCGATCAACTCGCCGCCCAGGTCTCGCAGTTGCAGTCGGAGCTGCAAACCCTGCGGCAGACCGTCGACAGTGGCCAGGGCAGCAGTGCGCTGGCCGAACAGGAGCTGGCACGAATCCGTGGCGAGGTTGAACGCCTACAGGCCGAGGTGCAGAGCAGTGCCGAGGCGCGCGAGTCTGCCCTCGGGGAGTTCGACCAACGCCTGACCGATCTGCGCCTGGGGCAGCAAGGCCTGATGAACCGCTTCGATGCGGTGGAGCTGGCGGTCAGCAGCGGCGGCGATACGCACGCCCTGCCCCTGTCCGAGGTGCTGTACCTGTTGCGCATGGCTCAGCACAAGCTGCACCTGCAACAAGATGTCGCCGGCGCCCGTCAGGCCCTGCAACTGGCGCAGGAGCGCCTCGGTGTGCTGAACGAGCCGGGGTTCGAGGCGGTGGGCATCATGATCCGCGAGAATCTGGCCACGCTGGATGGCGTCTCGATGCCCGACTACAGCCGGCTCGCGGAGGGCATCCACGGCATGACCGGCAAGATCGCGGAGCTGCCGATGCGTGATCTTGCCGGCCTCGCCTCGTTGAAGGCCAGCGTGCAGCCCGATCTGGCCGCGCTGGAGACCGACGACACCAGCAGCGTGGACGGCTGGTGGCAATCGTTCAAGGGCAGTCTGGCCGCAGCCTTCGGCGACATCATCGTGATCCGTCACGAACGCGCCGAGGCGCCGCCGTTGATGGCCTTGGAGGAGCAATACTTCCTGCGCGAAAATCTGCGCCTGAAACTGGAGGCGATGCGGGTGGCCTTGCTCACACGCGATGCGGTGAACTTCCAGGCCTCCAATGCGCAGGCACGCGAATGGGTGCACACCTACTTCGACCCGGCGGATGCGACGGTCGCCCAGATGCTGGTCGATCTGCAGAACTTGCAGACGCTCGAGTTCACCCCCTACCTGCCGGACCTCTCCGGCACGGTCCGCGCCTTTGCTGATGCCACCGAGGCACGCTCGCCCATGCGCACCGTAAACCCCGAGGCGGCGGCGCACGACGCCGACGGGGGCGCGCAATGAAGCTGCTCATCGGCTTTATCCTGGCGCCGGCCCTTGCCGTATTGCTCGGTTTGCAACTCAAGAAGGACCCCGGCTACGTGCTGATCAGCATCGGCAACTGGACGCTCGAAACCAGCGTGTTCGTGTTTGCCATCCTGACGCTGCTGTTGTTCATGGCCGGGTACCTGGTGGTGCGCTATACGTTTCGCCTGCTCCACCTGCGCCGGGACTTCCACCGCATGGGCTCCCGCCGTCGGCACCGCAAGGGCCAGCAACTGCTCACCAAAGGCATCCAATCACTGGCGGAGGGCCGCTGGGCCACCGCCGAGGCGGCTTTCGCCCGTGGCGCGCCACTGAGCGAGACACCGGTCGTGCATTACCTGGGGGCGGCGCGGGCGGCGCAACGCCTGGAGGCGACCGATCGGCGCGATGCCTACTTGGAAAAGGCCGCCGAGCTGCGCGGCCGTGACGCGGCACTGGTCGCCGGGCTCAGCCGCGCCGAGCTACTGCTGGAGGCCCACCAGCCGGATGCAGCGATGCAAGTCCTCGAACCCCTGCATGGCCGGCACCCGCGCCAGCCGCGCGTGCTCGACATGCTTGCGCAGTGCTATCGCGCCACCGGCGAGTGGGAAAAACTGCGCGTGGTGTATCCGGAGCTCAAGAAGCGCCACGCCATACCGGAGACACGTCTGCACCAGTTGCAGCGCGAAACCTGGCAGGGCCTGCTGACACAGGCGGCCGCCCGCGATGGGCTCGAGGGGCTCAAGACACTATGGAAACAAGTCCCCCGCCACCTGCGTGACGACGAGGCCGTGGTGATCACCCAGGCGGGTCTGCTGCGCGACCATGACGATGCCGACGGGGCCGCGCACCTGATACGCGATGCCCTCAAGAAGCAATGGAGCGACGTGCTGGTCGTAGGCTTCGGGCAATTGGAGCGGGGTCATGTGAAGGGGCAGTTGGCGACGGCCGAGGGTTGGCTGAAGAGCCACCCGGACAACCCGCATCTGCTGCTCACCGCCGGCCGCCTGGCGCAACGCGCAGGGGAACTGGCCAAAGCCCGTGACTACCTGGAGCGCAGCATCGCCCGCATGCCCACCCCCGACGGCTACGAGGCCTTGGGCGAGGTGCTGCTCGAGGCCAAGGATGAAGCGGGGGCCAACCGGTGCTTCCGTACCGGGCTGCGTCTGCTATCGGGCAAGCCCGAGGTGCGGCAGGCGGACGAGGTGTTGCCGGCGCTCGAGAAGGATGACGCTGTGGCTTAGTGGTTTTAAGTTTTAAGTTTTAAGTTTTAAGTTTGCGCGATGCTGCGTTGGCACCAGCCAACGGGGGGATTCGGTCACTTTAAACTTTAAACTTTAAACTCGCCTGTGTATCCGGCGCGTAGTCGAAACTGTCGAAGTACAGATGATCGGCATCCAGGCCGCGCTCGGCGAAAGCGACGCGGGCGGCGTCGATCATCGCGGGCGGGCCGCTCATGTAGACCTCGTAGCTGGAGAGGTCGGCATAGTCGTCGGCGACGGCGGCGTGGACCCAGCCGCTGCGTCCGCGCCAGTTGCTGTCGCTGCCCGGGTCTGATAGCACCGGGGTGTAGCGGAAGTTGGGGTGGCGCTCGGCCCAGGCCTCGGGCAGTTCGTTCAGGTATAGGTCTTCCCGCGAGCGGGCGCCCCAGTACAGGTGGATCGAGCGCTGCACACCCACGTGGAAAGCGTGCTCAAGCATGCTTTTGAGCGGCGCGAACCCCGTCCCGCCGCCGACCATGATGATCGGCCGTTGCGACTCTTCGCGCAGAAAGAACGACCCCAGCGGCCCCTGGAAACGCAGGATCGCCTTTTCTCTCAAGCCGTTGAACACGTGCCCGGTGAATTCTCCGCCGGCGACCAGGCGCACGTGCAGCTCCAGGTATTCGTCGTTGTGCGGCGGGTTGGCGAGCGAGAAGCTGCGTCGCCGGCCATCCTTGAGCAACACATCGATATATTGGCCGGCGAGGAACTGCAGCCGCTCGGTAGCGGGCAGCTTGAGGTACAAGCGCATGACATCCGGCGCCAGCTTGTGAAAGGTCATGACCCGGCAGGGCAAGGTCTTGACGATCACATCGCGCGCGGCATGGACCTCGCGCACCTCCAGAACAAGATCGGTCCTCGCCTGGGCTTGGCACAACAACGCCTTGCCCTCGGCCAAGTCCTTGCTGCTGATCCCCGGCGGCGGCTCGTCCCCCGGATAGGCGATCTCGCCCTCCATCACCCGCGCGATGCAGGTGCCACAGGTGCCGTTGCGACAACCGTAGGGCAGCGCGCAGCCGGTTTCACGCAGCGCCGCCTCAAGGACGGAATCGGTGCCGTCGACCACGAACTGGTGACCGCTGGGCTTCAGTGTGACGGTATAACGCGACATCGGCGACCGGGGTTGGTGTGAGCGAGCGGCGGATTGTCCGTCAATTTGCACCGTGGGCAAAGCGCCTGCATCGTCAGTGACGCCTTCGGGTTTCATAGCGGCGTCACGTGTACGGTTGGTTGCAGTATGACCGCGGTCAGATGCTCCAGTTCGAGCAGGAAGGCCAGGGCGTGTTGCCGACTCTCGCCGCACATGGCTGTCTCGGGCATCAGCCGACCGCATACGGCCGGGCGCTCGGGCTGGCCGAACACGCCGCAACGGTTGTCATCGGTCAGTTGCACGCAACGGACCCCGGCGGGTTTACCCTGCGGCATACCCGGGATGGGCGAGCTGATGGACGGTGCGATGCAGCAGGCACCGCAGCCGACTCGGCAACTGAGCATTGGTGTGACCTCATAAAAAAAGACACCCACCTGCCGGCGCACCGGCAGGTGGGCATCCCCCCTCTGCCGCCCCCTCAGACGGAAGTCGGTAGCGAGATGCGTCCCACGGTGCCGCGTGAGGGCACGGAGAGCATCTGCAGTTCACCGCCGATCGCCCGGACCTGCTCGCGCAGACGGGCGATACCGCTGCCGTGTTCACCGGCGGTGGCTTTTTGTACTTCGAAGCCCGTGCCGTCATCGCGCACCTCGACAATGAGGTCGCTGCGGTGCTGACGGATACGGACGGTAATCTCTTGCGCCTGCGCATGCCGCTCGGCGTTGTGCACCAGCTCTTCGATCTGCTTGAACAACTCGGTCAGCGTCGGGCCATCCAGGGCGGCGAGTCGGCCGTCGCTCTGCACTGTGGTGCGGATGCCCGAGCGGTGCTCGGCCAGCGACAGCAGGTGGCGAATGCTGGAGAGGAAACCCTCAGGCGAGGTGATGACCGGACGCAGATTCTGTGCCATGGCATCGATGTCGGAATCCAGTTGCTCGGCCGCCGCCAAGGCCTCGTCGAGCACATTGGCCTGTGCGCCCAGGGCGTTGCGAGCACCGATGATCGCATCGCGGGCTCGTGCGGCCACCGGCGCCAGGGTGGCCATCATATCGCCGGCGATGGAGGCTTTGATGGCATCGCGGTCTTTCGACAGCTCGCGGCTGAGGGAGCCGAGCTCACTGTCGGCCACCTGCCCTTGCATAAAGCCGCGGCGACCGACGATCAGCCCGATGAGTACGGTCATGACGATGCCGAGCCCGGCGAGGTAGAGGACGGCTTGGTTGCGACGCTCATCGAGCCTCGCCAGCATGGCGCCCTCGGCGCGATCGATATCATCGATGTACAAACCGGTGCCGACCATCCAGCCCCAGTCCTGAATGCCGTCGGCGTAGCCGATCTTGTCGACCACGCGCCCCGCGGACGGCTTGTCCCAGATGTAATCCACCAGACCGCCATCGTTCTTTGCCGCCGCGATGAGCTCGCGAATCACGTAAACGCCGTTGGGGTCCTGCATGTTCCACAACGAGGTGTTTTCGATTTTCGGCAATCGCGGATGCGCAAGATTGGTGCCGTCGTAGTCGTAGACGAAGAAATAGCCGTCTTCGCCGAACTCCATGGCCCGGAACAAGCCTTTTACCGCCTCGCGTGGGTCTTGCGCGCCGGTGCGTGCGGCTTCGCGCATGAACTCGGCCGCCGTCAGGCCCAACTGCGTGTAATTGGCCAGTTCGATTTCGCGATTCAGAACCATCTGACTGCGAGAGATGGCGGCGCTTTCCTGGGAGAACTGGTTCATCAGCACCAGGGCCAGCACGATATACATCACGCTGGTCAGCACCAGGGGCACCAGCACCAGCCGCAGCGTGCGGCTGCGATACGAAGTCGCTTTGATCATGGCTCCGAATCCTCTTTCAACGGCTCGTATCGGCCGTTTTGTTATGTAGGTCGGCACCGCCGGCTGTCCGACCCTCGGACAGCCTGTCAAGTTACCGCCTCTTTACGGTAGAGGAGTCTACGGGCAATTGAATCGGTACAACCCCCTAGAAATTGTTAAAGGCGGTTACAAACCCAATTCGGCCCAAAGGGAATCGACCCGTGCCTTGACCGCATCGCTCATCGCAATCGGCCGCCCCCATTCGCGGCTGGTTTCGCCGGGCCATTTGCCGGTGGCGTCCATGCCCATCTTGGAGCCCAACCCGGACACCGGCGAGGCGAAGTCCAGGTAATCGATGGGGGTGTTCTCGACCAGCACGGTGTCGCGCGCCGGGTCCATACGCGTGGTGATCGCCCAGATCACGTCCTGCCAGTTGCGGGCATCGATATCGTCGTCCACCACGATGACGAACTTGGTGTACATGAACTGGCGCAGGAAGGACCAGACGCCGAACATCACCCGCTTGGCGTGCCCGGGGTACTGCTTGCGCATGGCGACCACGGCAAGGCGGTAGGAACAGCCCTCCGGCGGCAGGTAAAAGTCAGTGATCTCCGGAAACTGCTTCTGCAGGATGGGGACGAAAACCTCGTTGAGTGCCACACCCAGTATCGCCGGTTCATCCGGCGGCCGGCCGGTGTAGGTGCTGTGGTAGATCGGATCAGGCCGGTGGGTGATGCGTTCCACCGTGAACACCGGGAACTCGTCCACCTCGTTGTAGTACCCGGTGTGGTCGCCGAAAGGGCCCTCGGGCGCGGTCTCACCGGGGTGGATGTGGCCTTCGAGCACGATCTCCGCCGAGGCGGGCACTTGCAGGTCCGAGCCCAGACACTTGCCCAACTCGGTTCGCGAACCGCGCAGCAAGCCGGCGAAGGCGTACTCCGACAAGCTGTCGGGCACCGGTGTCACCGCCCCGAGGATGGTGGCCGGATCGGCCCCCAGCACGACGGCGATCGGAAACGGCTGGCCCGGGTGAGCCTGGCACCAGTCGCGGTAATCCAGTGCACCGCCGCGGTGGCTGAGCCAACGCATGATGACCTTATTGCGGCCGATGACCTGCTGGCGATAGATACCGAGGTTCTGCCGCGGTTTGTTCGGCCCGCGGGTGACCACCAGCCCCCAGGTGATCAAAGGGCCGGCATCCTCCGGCCAGCAGGTCTGCACCGGAATACGGCCCAGATCGACCGCGTCGCCCTCGATCACCTTGGCCTGGCACGCGGGCCGGCTGACGGTCTTGGGCGCCATGTCCAGGACCTTCTTGTAAATGGGCAGGGCGCGCCAGGCCTCCTTCAGCCCTTTGGGCGGGTCGGGTTCCTTGAGGAAGGCCAGCAGCTTGCCGACCTCGCGCAGGGCGCCGACATCGTCCTCGCCCATGCCCATCGCCACCCGCTTGGGCGTGCCGAACAGGTTGGCCAGCACCGGGATGTCATGCCCCTTGGGCCGCTCGAACAGCAGCGCCGGCCCCTGGGCACGCAGGACCCGATCACAGATCTCGGTCATTTCGAGATACGGGTCGACCACGGTGCGGATGCGCTTGAGCTCGCCGCGCTGCTCGAGTTGCGCGATGAAGTCGCGTAGGTCCTTGTAGTGCATGGGAACGCTCGTACGTATAAGTCCTGAGGGGTGGCCGATGGCGCTATACGCCGCCGTGCACTACCATTCCGGGCCGAGGGGACGCGCCGCGGGCAGCCGAAAACGCCTAGTAAGGCGTGGCCTTCATCTCGAAACCAAAGGGGTTCCAAGAACGATGAAACGACGCGAGTTTATCAAAACCGCAGGTGTGGGCGCTGCGCTGGGTACCGTCGGTGCCGTCGCTCCCGCGTTTGGGCAGGACACGATCCAGTGGAAGATGGTCACCACCTGGCCGAAGAACTTCCCCGGGCTGGGCACCGGTGCCGAGAACCTGGCCAAGCTCATCACCGACATGAGCGGCGGCCGGCTTGAGGTCAAGGTGTACGGTGCCGGCGAACTGGTGCCGCCTTTCGAGGCCTTCGACGCCGTCTCGCGCGGCACGGCCGAAATGGGCCATGGCGCATCCTACTACTGGCGCGGTAAGTCAGAGGCCGCGCAGTTCTTCGCCGCCGTTCCCTTTGGCTTGAATGCCCAGGAAATGAACGGCTGGCTGTACCACGGCGGTGGCATGGAGCTGTGGGCGGAAGTCTACGCCCCGTTCGGTCTCGTCCCGACCGCAGCCGGTAACACCGGTGTGCAGATGGGCGGCTGGTTCAACAAGGAGATCAACAGCGCCGAGGACTTCAATGGCTTGAAGATGCGCATCCCGGGGCTGCCTTCTGACGTGCTCTCCCGTCTGGGCGGCACGCCGGTGAACCTGCCCGGCGGCGAGCTCTTCACCGCGCTGCAGTCCGGCGCCATCGACGCCACCGAGTGGGTCGGGCCATACAACGACCTGGCCTTCGGTTTGTACAAGGCAGCCAAGTACTACTACTACCCCGGCTGGCACGAGCCCGGCACCACGCTGGAGTGCTTCGTCAACAAGGAAGCCTTCGATGCGCTTCCCGCCGACCTCCAGTCCATCGTCCTCAACGCCAGTAAGTCGGCCAACCTGGACATGCTCTCGGAGTTCACCGCGCGCAACAACAACGCGCTGGCCACCCTGGTCAACGAGCACAAGGTGGAACTTCGCAAGTTCCCCGACGAGGTGCTCAAACGATTGAAGGAAGTGTCCGACGAGGTCGTCGCCGAAGTGGCCGCCAAGGACGAGCTGACCGGCCGGGTGTACGAGTCGTTCAAGAAATTCCGCGAGCAAGCCATCGCCTGGCATGACGTGTCCGAGCTGGCGTACTACAACGCACGCAAGCTTTGACCGCTCGACGGGGGCCGCCTTTTTGGGGCGGTCCCCGTCACTCAGTCAGATCGTCGTCATCGCCTCTGCCCGCGCAAGCCGCAGCCCACTGAGGGCCGCAGCTACCGCCAACAACACCAACAGCCCGATCACCGCGTCGCTGCCGAGCCACTGGGCGAGTAGGCCGAGAAAACCCGCGGCCAGCGTCAGGGCACCGATCGCCGTGTTGGAGAAGGCGACATACAAGGCGCGTTCGTCTTTGGGCGCGGCATCCACGAGGTAGGTCTTGCGCCCCAGTTTGACGCCTGATTCGGCGATGCCGATGAGCAGGAAGACCGGCGTATACGCATAGGGCGAGCCGGCAAATGCCGGAAAAGCCGACAGCAACAGCGCAACGGCACCGGCGGCAGCCGCGATCCAGGCGCTGAGAATGAGCACCCCGCGCGCATCGGTATCCGAAAACCGCCCCCAGAAGGGGCTGGAGATGACCGTCGCCAAACCCAGCGTCATCACATACAACACCAGATTGCCGGCACCGTGCCCGTACAAATCCTGGGCGAGCAATGCGTAGTAAGGCGCGGCGACCTCGACGGTGATCAGCAACCCGCGGGTGATGAGAAAACGCCGGAAACCCGTTTGTTCGCGCATCAACCGCAACCCCTCCCGCGCTTCGCCGAGCATGTTGCGACCACCCGCAGTGGCGCCGGGGGCTTCCTGGATGGCGGCAAAGCACAGTGCGGCGAGCGCCCACAAGCCGGCGCCGCCGGTGATCAGCCACAAGACCGGGACGATATCGCGATCATCAGCGAGCCCGCTCAGCGGCAGCACGACGACCAGGGTGAGTACACCGCCCCACAGGGCGCGAGCCGCCAGCAAGCGCCCTCGCCGCCCCTTGGGGACGGTCTTGCCGGTGACATCCTGGTAGGCCACCGAGCCGGCCCCACTGGCCATGCTGAACACCGTCAGCAGACCGACGATGGCCCAGCCGGCCGCCAACGGCGAGAGCACCAACGCGGCCAACACCATCAACAACAGCATCAACGCCTGACTGAGCCCTGCCCCGGCCCACACCCATTTGCGCACGGCGACCGCGCGGATCCGCGCGGCCACCGCCAGTTGCGGAAGCAAGGCCCCGGCCTGGCGCACCGGCACCAGAAAGCCGATGATGCCCGCCGGCGTGCCGAGGGCCGACAGCAGCCACGGCAACACCAGCCCAGGGCTTGCGATCTGCTCAGCCAGCTTGGTGCAGGCGCCGTTGGCGAGATTGAGTAGATAATTGCGCGGCAGCGCCGTGCACAAGGCATCGGGGATGTCTCGGCAGGCGCGATCGCTGCCATCGTCACCGGAAAGCAACTGATAGACGCGGTCCAAGCGGGGTTCCATCACGAGGCTCCGCAACATGGCGAAAAAAGGAAGGGCGGGCATTGACAGGCACGTCAGGAAGATTATCCTTTCGCCCCGAATCAACCAACCGACGGAGGGCGCACGCATGCTGAAGACAGGATCCAACTCTCGCTGACCGCGCCCCTCGTGCCGAGCACGGATGGCGCGCACATGCGCCATCCGATGTGACCGGACGGTTTATCCCGAAGGCCCCGGATGACGCCCATCCGGGGCCTTCGCCGTTTCTGGCCCTGGACGATTTGCCAAGGAACCAGAACGTCATGCCCATTTTGACTACGTTGAATACCGGCCGCGTGCCGGTGCATATCTACACCGACGACATTGAAGCGAAAGCCCTGGACCAGTTGAAGAACATGGCCGGGTTGCCGTTCGTTCACCACCACATCGCCGCCATGCCCGATGTACATCTGGGTATCGGCGCGACCGTCGGCTCGGTCATCCCCACCGTCGGCGCCATCGTCCCGGCCGCTGTCGGTGTGGACATCGGCTGCGGCATGAACGCCGTGCAGTTGACACTGCATGCGGACCAGTTGCCCGAGTCGCTGCGCCGCATTCGCTCGGCCATCGAAGCGGCGGTGCCGGTGGGGTTCGACCAGCACCGCGAACGGGCAGTCCCGGCCTCCACGGTGCAAGCCCTGGACAAGGGCCTGGAGCGCATCACCCATCGCCATACGGGTGTGCGCAAGATGCTTCGGCAGTTCGAGCGCACCTGGGTAAACCAACTGGGCACCCTGGGCGGCGGCAACCACTTCATCGAGCTGTGCCTGGACGAGACCGGCCGCGTCTGGGTGATGCTGCACTCGGGCTCGCGCGGGCTGGGCAATGTGATCGGCCGCTACTTCATCGAACTGGC
>CBFGWV010000136.1:0-12741 GCA_965652545.1 uncultured Candidatus Competibacteraceae bacterium
GCGGTCAAGCGGGCTGCTGCCGAGCAGGGCGCCGAGGTGCTGGTGTGCAATCACTGGGCCGAGGGCGGTGCCGGTGCCGAGGATCTGGCCCGTGCGGTGGTCCGGCTGGTCGACAGCGGCGTGGACCAGTTTGCCCCGCTGTACGAAGAGTCCATGCCGCTGTGGGACAAGATCAAGACCATCGCCACGACCTTGTACGGTGCCCACGACATCATGGCCGACAAGAAGGTGCGCGATCAGATCCACGACTTCCAGGAGTCGGGTTACGGCCACTTCCCGATCTGCATCGCGAAGACGCAGTACAGCTTCTCCACCGACCCGAACCTCAAGGGTGCACCGTACGGCCATGAGGTGCCCATTCGCGAGGTCCGCCTCTCCGGTGGCGCGGAGTTCCTGGTGGTGGTATGCGGCGAGGTCATGACCATGCCCGGCCTGCCGCGCGTACCCTCGGCCGAGCACATCGGCCTGGATGCCGAAGGCAACGTCGTGGGCTTGTCCTGATCCCCGACGTCCGCCGTTGATGAGTCTGGCCGCCGGGGCATCGTCTCCGGCGGCCGACTACTATTTATGTACTCCTGCTGCGCAGGACAGCTACCCCCACCGCTCATTTTCCTGACGGTTTCGCCCAGTTGGCAATCACACCGTCTTGAGAAGAAGGAGGGACGCATGGGTGTCCAAACCGCCTGCTACATCAAAATCGGCGACCTTCAGGGCCAATGCAAGGACGCCACGCACATCGGCTGGATTCCGGTTCTCTCGTGGGGTTTTCGCGAGGAGCGGCGCTCGCCCATGACCATTGGCGGCGATGAGACGCTCGTCGACGTGCTGACGTTTCGTCATGTCATGGAAGAATGCAGCCCGACGATCATGAACTGGTGCTCCGATGGCGAATCCATTCCCACCGTGACCTTGTCCTGTTGCCGTGCTGGCGGCGGCTCGCGGGAGCTCAAGCGCATCGTGATGGAGGACTGCATGGTCACCGCCTTCAATGCACACAGTGACAATGACTTCGGCGCGGTGTGCGAAACCGCGATCGTCTTCGCGACGATCCACGTCCAGACCAAGGGGCAAGGACTCGATGGCCAGGCTGAGCCCGGTGTCGTCAGTCTGTTCGATGGAAAGCGAAAGACCGGCCAGTGAAGCGCGCAAGACAGGGGGGCTCAAGGCGCCAGCGCCACCCGGTCGCGCCCGGCGTGCTTGGCGGCGTACAACGCCTTGTCGGCGACGCGCATGAGCTCGACCGCGGCCGGGCCGTGTTCGGGATAGGTGGCTACGCCGAGCGACAAGGTGACCGGATCGAGCGTGCGCCGTCCGTGGGTGACGCGTAGCGCGGCCACGGCATCGCGCAAGTCTTCGGCCCGCTGGCGGGCGCGGGCGGCATCGGTGTCGGGCATCAGCAGCGCGAACTCCTCACCACCATAGCGGCAGGCGACATCGTCGGCGCGAAAATGCTCGCGCAGCATGCGGCCCAGGTGCTCGAGCACAGCATCGCCCGCTGCATGGCCGAACGTGTCGTTGAAGCGCTTGAAATGGTCGACGTCGATCATGACCAGGCTCAAGGGGCTGCCACGTCGGCGGGCGCGAATCAACTCCCGCTCGAGGGTTTCCTCCAGGTAACGGCGGTTGTACAAGCCGGTGAGCGGATCGCGGATGGATTGGTTGCGCAGGCTCTCGCGCAGACGGATGTTGGCCAGCGCGAGGGCGAGGTGCTCGGCCACGGTGGTGTTGAACTCGCGTGTGCTGTCGAGCCAGGCTGTGGCGGCCTCCGCCTCGTCGGTCAGTGGGGCTATGTGCAGGACGCCCAACGTCTCGCCATGCGCGACCAGGGGAATGCAACGGTAGACCGGTGCGGGAGAGGGGGCCAGATGCGCGCAGCGTGCGTGCTCGTCGGCGCCGGCCTGCTCATGGGTCTGACCGCGACGCATGGCCCAGCAGGCGTCTGGGGCGACGATCTCGGGCAATTCGGGTGCCGCCCAACCGGCGGCCAGTTCGAGACTGTTGCGGCTGGGGTTCAGGATATACAGGCCACCGCAGGTCTCGGGCAACAGCCGGTTCATGTAAGTGCGCGCGATCGCATAGGCTTCGCCCGCCGTGGCGGCGGCCTGCAGCATCTCGCCCATGGTATTGAGGGTCATGACTTCACGCGTGCGCTGATTGACCAGATCATCCACTTGTTGGGTGAGCTCGCGTTGGGCGAGGGCCTGGGCGCTCATCACGGCGGAGAGTTCATCCGCCATGCGGTTGAACGCCGTGGCCATGGTGCCGATCTCGTCCTTGCCATAAACCGGTACGCGCTGGTGGAAGTCACCGTTCGCGATGGCCATCGCCGCCTTGGCCACGGCCCTGACGGGGCGCCCGATGGACAGTGACAGCAAAATGGCGGAAACCAGGCTCAGGGCCAGTACGAGACCGAAGCCCATGTAGGTCCAGCTGCGGCTGTTACCGAGCGTGGTCTGCGCATCGCGCAGGTGATTGGCCAGAGTAGCTTCTTCGGTCGCTATGAGCTCATCGAAGATCTTCCGCGATGGCCCGAGGATGCCGTTGTCACCCACGCGCTCCAGACGGTTTACGATGAGCTCCTCGGCGTCGCGCAATCGTGTATAGAACACATCGAAACGTGTTTCGAGCTCGTCCATCAGCGGGTTGCCGGAACTGCGATCGAGCGCCATCGCAACACGGGCCTCATAGTCCTCTACAAGCTCGATCATGGCCTGAAGTGCCTGGCGGTCGTCGTCGCCGGTCGCCAATTCGCGGGAGTGAATGAGGTTGGCGCGCAACTGGCCGACCAGATGCCCCCAGCGGGCCATGGTTTCCGGACGGGCGCGGTCGACGAGTTCGCGCTCCGACAGGCGCAACCCGAGAATGGCCGTGCGGGCCTGGACGGCCAGGAGGTGGAGGCGTGGGGGGGCCTGACTGCGCGCGGTCCTGAGCGGCTCGGCCTCAGTGCGAATCCAGTGGTCGAACTGCTTCTCCAGCGTGACCAGCCGCGCCAGTTGGGCGGGGTCAGCGGCGACCCGGAACTCCAGCATGCTTCGCGAACGGCCGAACGCGTACCGTGCCTGATCGAAGGCATCCAGATAGTGCGCTTGTCCGGTGAGCAGAAAGTTGCGGTGATGGGTCTCGGCGTCGGACAGGGACTTGCCCAACGCGAAAATATCCGCCAGTGTCTGGTTGGAGTCGGCCACCCGGTCCGCTGCTTCCCGCCCGCCGTCCATCGCCCGGAAGACGCCCACGGCAACCAGTGCCGCCAGACCCAATGGCAGGATGAGGCCCAGCAACAGTTTGTCGCGCAACGTGAGTCGAATCATCGTCAGGGCGCAGCCGCAAGACCGTTTCGTCGCCACCGGTAGCCTTGCGTGGTGTCTGCCGGGCGACGGTCATGGGCACCGGGCATCGTACGGGGGCCTCCCGAACGAGTCGCCAAGGTACGCGAGCGACGAGACCCCGACAATGCCCTACGTTGCCGTATTTACAAAGTTTTTCGCCTGTTCGGCGGTGGCTGCATCGTGTGTGAGCACGGCGAGAAACGCCTGGGCGGCGTTGGACAAGGTGTGACGCGTATGACGCACCACACCCAGCAGGCGATGGGCGTTCAATGCGGGGACGGCCACGGCCACCACATCGGCATCCACCATTGTGGCGGGGATGACGCTCCAGCCCAGGCCCACCGACACCATCATCTTGATGGTCTCCATGTAGTTGGTCTCGAATGCTACCCGTAGTTTCAAGCCTTGCTCGGCGAAGACCCGATCGACGATGCCGCGGGTGAAGGTGCCGGTCCCCGGCAGGATGGCCGGTTCCCTGGCCAGTGCTTGTGCCGTGGGGTGGTGGGCGCCGGCCAGCGGATGGTTGACCGGCACCACCGGCACCAGCGGGTCCTCCCACACCGGTTGGAACAACAGCGGTCCGGGCGGCATGACCACTGGCAAGGTGACCACCGCCAGCTCCATGTCGCCGCGGGCGATCGCCTCGCAGGCCAGCTCCGAGTCCGTAAAGCGCAGATCGAGTTGAACATCCGGATGCCGCTGGGCGAACGCGCGCAGTACCGGTGGCAGACGGTGCAGCCCGATATGATGGCTGGTCGCCAACGTCAGGCTGCCGGCGACCTGGCCGCCGAGGTTGGCCAGCGCCCGTCGCGCATCGGCCAGTTCGGCCAGGACGCGGTGGGCCCTGGGCAGCAAGGTGTGACCGGCCTCGGTGAGCACCACGCGGCGCCCGATACGGTCGAACAGACGCACGCCCAATACGTCTTCCAAGGTGGCGATGCGTTTGCTGACCGCCGGTTGCGTGAGGTGCAAGGCATCGGCGGCCAGCGAGAACGAGGCCTGTTCGGCGACGGCGACAAAGGCATTCAACGCAGCGGTGTCCATGGCTCTTTTGAATAACTTTTTGGAATCCGACTGATAATAAAGATGAATTTGTTTTATTGACAGTGCAGAGGCTAGAGTGCTCGCACTTGCTTGGAGAGAAACCTGACATGACCGCCAAGACGCTGTACGACAAGCTGTGGGACGCCCATGTGGTCCACCGCAGCGACGACGGGTCGGCGCTGCTGTATATCGATCGCCACCTGGTGCACGAAGTCACCTCGCCGCAGGCCTTCGAGGGTCTGAAACTGGCCGGCCGCGCCCCTTGGCGCCTGGACGCCATGATGGCCATGGCCGATCACAACACGCCGACCACCCCGGGCTTCACGACCATCGACGACCCGGTGTCGCGTACCCAGGTCGAGACGTTGGACGGCAACGCCCGCGCGCTCAAGCTGACGTATTTCCCCATCGGCGACGCCCGTCGCGGCATCGTGCATGTCGTGGGGCCCGAGCAAGGGGCCACCTTGCCGGGCATGACGGTCGTCTGCGGCGACTCGCATACCGCCACCCACGGTGCCTTCGGGGCCCTGGCCTTCGGTATTGGCACCTCTGAGGTGGAGCACGTCATGGCCACCCAGTGCCTGTGGATGAAACCGGCCAAGACGATGCGGATCTGGGTGGATGGCCCGCTTGCCGTGGGCGTCACGGCCAAGGATGTGGTGCTGGCCATCATCCGCGAAATCGGTACCGCCGGCGGCACCGGCTTTGCCATCGAGTTCGCCGGGCCGGGTATTCAGACCCTGTCCATGGAAGGCCGCATGACCGTGTGCAACATGGCTATCGAGGCCGGTGCGCGTTCGGGCATGGTTGCGGTCGATCAGACCACCATCGACTACGTGGCCGGGCGACCGTTTGCCCCCAAGGGCGAGGACTGGGCGAAAGCGGTCGCCGACTGGCGGACGCTGCATTCCGATGCCGACGCGGTGTTCGACCGCGAAGTGCGTATCGATGGCGCGGCGCTCAAGCCCCAGGTCAGTTGGGGCACCTCGCCCGAGATGGTCGTCGCCGTCGACGAGGCGGTGCCCGACCCGGCTGCCGAGGGCGACCCGACACGCCGCATGGGCATGGAAAAAGCGCTCACATATATGGGATTGAAAGCCGGCATGGCCTTGGCGGACATACCGCTGGACCGCGTGTTCATCGGCTCGTGCACCAACTCGCGTATCGAGGACTTGCGTGAGGCCGCGGCGGTGATCAAAGGCCGCAAAGTGGCCGGCTCGATCAAGCAGGCGATGGTGGTGCCCGGCTCCGGGTTGGTAAAGCAACAGGCGGAATCCGAAGGCCTGGATGTGGTGTTCAAGGCGGCCGGCTTCGAATGGCGCGAACCGGGCTGTTCCATGTGTCTGGCCATGAATGCCGATCGTCTGGAGCCGGGTGAGCATTGTGCGTCCACCTCCAACCGCAATTTCGAAGGCCGCCAGGGGCAGGGTGGACGTACCCATCTGGTGAGCCCGGCAATGGCGGCAGCGGCGGCGTTGGCCGGTCATTTTGTCGATGTAAGGACGTTCTAGCGGCTGCGGGATCGGGCTCAGGTTTTAAGTTTTAGGTTTTAAGTTCATTGGGTGAGGGCTGAAGTTGTAGGCAAACTACTATCCGCTTACACAACTTTCGTCCTTTTTTTGGGAACCTCTGTACTTAAAACTTAAAACTTAAAACCTGAGTCCGTCCCCGCCCCTTTTCGGAAGCTGGAGACCCATGAAAGCATTCACCCAACACACCGGACTGGTGGTCCCGCTCGATCGTGCCAACGTCGATACCGATGCCATCATCCCAAAGCAATTTCTCAAATCCATCAAACGGTCGGGTTTCGGCCCCAACCTGTTCGACGAGTGGCGCTACCGCGATCACGGTGAACCGGGTGTGGACAACAGCCATCGACCCCAGAACCCGGATTTCGCACTCAACCAGCCGCGCTACGCCGGGGCGAGCATCCTGCTGGCGCGGGAGAATTTCGGTTGCGGCTCATCGCGCGAACATGCGGTGTGGGCTCTGGATGACTTCGGCATTCGTGCGGTCATCGCGCCGAGTTTTGCCGATATCTTCTTCAACAACTGCTTCAAGAACGGTGTACTGCCGATCGCCTTGCCGGCGGATACCGTCGCGGCCTTGTTCGCCGCCGTCGATGCCAACCCGGGCTACCGGCTGACCGTGGATTTGCCGGCGCAGAGCGTGACGACGCCCGATGGCGTGGTGCACGGTTTCGACATCGACGGTTACCGCAAGCAGCGCCTGGTCGAGGGCCTGGACGATATCGCTCTGACCCTGCAGTACGCCGATGCCATCCGCGCGTACGAGTCCAGCCGCCGGGCGCAGGCGCCGTGGTTGTTCCCGAAGGCCTGACCGTCATGGCCTGGGATGCAGACGCCTATGCCCGCAACGCTGGTTTCGTGCCGGCGCTGGGCCAGGCAGTCTTCGAACAACTGGCCGCGCAGGCGGGTGAGCACGTGCTCGATCTGGGCTGTGGCGACGGTGTGCTGACCCGCCGGCTGATGGATGCGGGAGCAATAGTCACCGCTGTGGACACCAGCGCGCAGATGGTTGCCGCGGCCGTCGCTCGCGGCGTGCCCGCACAGGTGATGGACGGGCAGGCCCTGGGCTTTGCGGGCGGTCGATTCGACGCCGTGTTCAGCAATGCGGCGTTGCATTGGATGCGCGATGATCCCGATGCAGTGCTCACCGGCGTGCACCGTGTGCTGCGTCCTGGTGGCCGGTTCGTGGCGGAGATGGGCGGTGCGGGCAATATCGCGGCCATACGGGCGGCGCTGCATGCGGCCCTGCGGGCGCGCGGCATCGATCCACTGCCCCTGGACCCGTGGTACTTCCCCTCAGTCGAGGGCTACCGGCGGCGGCTGGAACGGGCCGGCTTTACGGTCCGGTCCATCGAGGCGTTCTGTCGTCCCACCCCGCTGCCGGGCGATGTCACCGAGTGGCTGACGACCATGGCCGGTGCGTTCCTGTCGGTGGTCGGTGATCGCACGGCGTTGCTGGATGAGTTGCGTGCCGTGCTGGCGCCGGCGCTGTGCGATGAGGACGGGCGCTGGAGCGCCGATTACGTTCGGTTGCGGTTCGAGGCTTGGCGATGAGCCTCAGTGGCGGTTGCCTGTGCGGTGCGGTCCGCTACCTGGCGAGCGCGCAACCGTTATCGGTGAACTGGTGCCATTGCAGCCTGTGCCGGCGGGCCAGCGGTGCGCCAGCGCTGGCCTGGGCAAGCTTCAAGGCAACGGATGTCGTCATCACCCGGGGCGAGGTGGCGACGTTTCGTGCCCCGTCCACGGCCCGGCGGGGCTTCTGCCCGAGTTGCGGCGGGGCGTTGATCATGTGGATCGACGGCAGTGACAAGGTGGACATTACCGTCGGCTCGTTGGATGAGGCCGCGAAGGTGCAACCGGCGTTTCACTTGTGGTGCGAATCACGACTGCCGTGGTTCGAGACGGCCGATGAACTGCCGCGCGCGGCGCGGTCCTGACCGGCGCCGCCTGCGCGGTGTCGAAGCGAGAGGGCGAATGAGCAAGACGGTATTGGTATTGGCCGGCGACGGGATCGGCCCGGAGATCGTCGGCGAGGCGGTCAAGGTGCTCCAGGCGTTAGTGCGTGATCACGGCCTGGACATCGGTCTCGAAGAGGGCTTGATCGGCGGCGCCGCGGTGGATGCCACTGGCGAGCCGTTTCCGCCGCAGACCCGCGACAAGGCCGTGGCGGCCGATGCGATCCTGCTGGGGGCGGTCGGCGGACCCCGGTACGACAGCTTGCCGCGTCCGCAGCGGCCCGAGCGTGGGCTGCTGGCGATCCGCAAAGAATTGAACCTGTTCGCCAACCTGCGCCCGGCAGTGGTGTTCCCGCAGCTGGCCTCAGCCTCCAGCCTCAAGCCGGAAATCGTCGCCGGGCTGGACATCCTCATCGTTCGCGAACTCACCGGCGATATCTATTTCGGCGAGCCGCGCGGTATCGCGCTCGAGAACGGCGAGCGCGTGGGGCGTAACACAATGGTCTACAGCGAGAGCGAGATCCGCCGTATCGCGCGGGTTGCGTTCGAGGCGGCGCGCAAACGCGGCAAGCGCCTGTGCTCGGTGGACAAGATGAACGTTCTCGAAGCCACCCAGCTGTGGCGCGAGGTGGTCGAGGAAGTTGCCGGCGAATACCCCGACGTCGCGCTCTCCCACATGCTGGTGGACAATGCCGCCATGCAACTGGTGCGCAACCCCATGCAGTTCGATGTGATGCTCACCGGCAACATGTTCGGTGACATCCTCTCCGACGAAGCCAGCATGCTCACCGGCTCCATCGGCATGCTGCCGTCGGCCTCGCTGGACGAGCACGGCAAGGGTTTGTTCGAACCCATCCACGGCTCGGCCCCCGATATCGCCGGGCAGGATGTGGCCAACCCGCTGGCGACCATCCTGTCGGTGGCCATGATGCTGCGCTACAGCCTAGGACGCGGGGACCTGGCCGATCGCGTCGAGGCGGCTGTGGAGCGGGTGCTCGATGGCGGTCTGCGCACGGCCGACATCTGGACTGCGGGGACGGAGAACGTGGGCACGCGGGCCATGGGCGATGCCGTGACGGCGGCGTTGGCGCGTTGAGTGGCGCAGTGAACTGACAGATAGACATTCAGGCGAGGCAGAAGACGATGTTACAGGTTGGTTTCGTGGGTTGGCGTGGCATGGTCGGCTCGGTGCTGATGGAGCGCATGCGTCAGGAAGGGGATTTCGATCTCATCGATCCGGTGTTCTTTACCACCTCGAATGTCGGTGGCACAGGGCCTGATGTGGGTAAGCCCGTATCCAGTCTTCTGGATGCCAACGACATCGATGCGCTCAAGGCGCTGCCGGTCATCGTCACCTGCCAGGGTGGCGACTACACCCAGGCGGTGTACCCGAAACTGCGCGCGGCGGGGTGGGATGGTTACTGGATCGATGCGGCCTCCAGCCTGCGCATGGCGGACGATGCCATCATCATCCTCGACCCGGTCAACCACAATGTCATCACCGACGGGCTGAACCGGGGCATCAAGAACTACATCGGCGGCAACTGCACGGTCAGCCTGATGCTCATGGCCATGGGCGGTCTGTTCCGGGCCGGGTTGGTGGAGTGGATCTCCGCCATGACCTACCAGGCGGCGTCGGGGGCGGGGGCGCAGAACATGCGCGAGCTCATCGCCCAGATGGGTGCCATCAATGCCTCGGTGGGCGGTCTGCTGGCCGATCCGGCCTCGGCCATCCTGGATATCGACCGCGGCGTCGCCCAGGCCATGCGCGGCGAGGACTTCCCGGCCAGCAATTTCGGTGTGCCGCTGGCCGGCAGCCTGATCCCCTGGATCGACAAGGAGATGGACAACGGCCAGAGCCGCGAAGAATGGAAAGGACAGGCCGAGACCAACAAAATCCTCGGCCGCGACGGCGACCCTATCGCAATCGACGGGGTATGCGTGCGCATCGGTGCCATGCGCTGCCACAGCCAGGCCTTGACCGTGAAACTCACCCGCGATGTGCCGCTGGATGAGATAGAACAGCTCATCGGCACCGCCAACGATTGGGTCAAGGTCGTACCCAATCGACGCGAGGCGAGCATCCGCGACTTGACGCCGACCGCGGTGACAGGGACGCTATCGGTACCTGTTGGCCGTCTGCGCAAGCTCAACATGGGTCCGGCGTATCTGGGTGCCTTTACGGTGGGTGATCAGTTGCTGTGGGGTGCCGCCGAGCCTTTGCGTCGCATGGTGCGTATTTTGCTCGATCATTGAGCGATAAAACGCCTTGTGACCATGAAGAAGCCCGCAGGAATGCGGGCTTTGCATTGATTGTTGGGCCCTGAACGGCTATATGGACAGAAGACTTATTCGAGCGGGGCGATGACATCGTGTGTATGAAAGCGGTGTCGTCGGGGGGCTCGGTACTTGAACCGCCATACCGGGGCCGATACTTTGCAATACGGTTCGTGCCCCGGGTTAGCCGGCAATACCGCCGGTGCGGCGCATACGTGGAACGCGAGAGACAAGGCTCACGATGATAAGGAATACTCCACGCCTTCTTCTTCTGGCCGCGTGTTTGTCCCCGGCAACGGCCATGGCCCTGGGCGTGGGACAGATCGCAGTACGCTCGGCTCTGAATGAATCACTGGTCGCAGAGATCCCGCTCACGGCAACGGCCGAGGAACTCGACAGCCTCGACGTCACCTTGGCGCCTGTGGCGGCTTACCAGCAGGTCGGCGTCACCCGTCTTCCGGAGCTGGACAGCATTCAGTTCACGATCGAACGCGAGCCGTCGCCACGGATACGCATCGTCAGCGAACAGGCGATGCGCGAGCCCCTGGTCACATTGCTGCTGGAACTCGACTGGACCGGCGGCCGGCTCGTTCGCGAGTTCGGGCTGCTGCTCGATCCCTCCGAGGGGGTGCTGACCCAGAGCGGTGCCCAGGCCGTCGCCGCGGCGCCGACCCGTCAGTCCGCCCCGGCGCCAGCGGCGCCACGGCGGACGGTCCCGGCAGCGGTCCAGACACCGGCACCGCCGCGCATCGCGGTGGATGTCGTCCCCGGGGTCAGTCACGGACCGGTGCAACCCGGCGAAACCTTGTGGGCGATCGCCGAGTCCTACCGGCCAGCGAACGTCACAGTCAATCAATTCATGGACGCCATGGTGGCGGCCAACCCCGCGGCCTTCATCGGCGGCAGTGCGGACCAATTGCGGGCGGGCGCCGTTCTGCGTATCCCGGCCATGGCGGGCGTGCGGCTGGATGGCGCATCGCCGGCGCCAGTAGCGGCGACCAGCACCACGACAGACGACCCTGCCCAGCCACGGGTCCGCCTGCTGCCCGCAGACACCGAAGCCGCCCCCGAGGCGGTTGAGCAGGTTGCCGGCGGCACGCGCATCAACCCCCCGACAGCCAGCTTGCAGCTGGACTCGGCGTTCAAGATCAAGTTCTCCCAGGGGCAGCCGGTATTGCGGGTCGCCACGCTGGAGGATCTGCGCTCCCGCATCAACAGTCTTGTCGGTGTGGATGACGCCGCCCTGGTGGCCGTGACCTCCAGCAGCCCGGCCGCTACGAGCCCGAGCGCACAGCCGGCCCCGACACCGTCGCCTGCACCGTCGCCCGCCACCGGGGCCGGTACATCGGCCCAACCCTTCCAGGAGACCGGCACCGGGCAGGTCACCGAAACTCCCACACCCGCACCGGCGCCTGCGCCGGTGGTCGCCCCGCCCGCACCGCCGCCTGTCGTGGCCGCGCCGGCACCTGCACCTGCTCCGGTGGTCGCACCACCCCCGCCGCCTGCCGTGACGGCACCGCCGGCGCCCCGGCCGAGCGCCGCCACACCGCCGCCTCCGCCGCCCAGCGACAGCCTGATCGACCGCCTTTTGGGCGACCCGATCATGCTCGGCGGTATCGGCGCGGTGATCCTGCTGGCCATCGGTGGTGCAGTCGTCCTCATGCGCCGTCGCCGTCAGGACGCCGCCCTGGAGGACGACGAATCGGGCGAGTTGGGCTTCGAGACCATCGACCACCCATTGAGTGACGACACCTCGTCAAGCATGGGCCGCGACGTACCGGGGCTGGCCGCCGCTGCGGCGGAGTGGGCGGACACCGACCTGGAAGCCACCGCCTCCGATGCCGCCCCCAAGGTGCGTCCGGTCACCAGCAATGCGATGGAGCGGGTCGACCTGCTGCTTGCCGTCGGCAATTACCGCGAAGCGGAGAACGTCGCGCGGGCAGCGCTGGAAGAAGACGCCACCAACGCCGATCTGGGCATGAAGCTGCTGGAGGTCTACTTCGCCACCGGTAACGAAACCGCCTTTGTTGAACAGGCGGAGTTGCTGAGCGAACGTCTGTTGTCGACCGATAGCGCCCAGTGGGGCAAGGTCGTCGACATGGGGCGGCAGCTGTGCCCCGAGCACCCGTTGTTCGGCGGCGATGCGCCACCCGCGGCCAGCGGGGCCGTCAGTGGGTCGGCCGGTCAGGGCGATGAGTTCGATTTCGATCTCGGCGGTTTGGACGACGAGCCGGCACCAGTGGCCCCGCGTGCAGCGGCACCGGCTGCCGCGGGCGCGGACGATCTGGACTTCGACCTCATGGATTTCGGCGACCAATCACCGGCTGCCGCGCCGCCCGTCGTTCGCGATACACCCAAGGCCGCACCCGCGGCCGCTGCCGACGATCTGGACTTCGACTTCGATTCGTCCTTCGATTTCGATGCCGGAGAACGCTTGGACACGCCGGTGGCCAAGCGTGAGCAAGAGATCGAAACCCAGTCTGCCGAGGATGTGCTGGACAATACGTTCACGGTCGAAGAATCCGCCCCAACCGTGTCGGGCGACGACGATCTGGGCATGGAGCTGCAGGATCTGGACTTCGATCTCGGCGGCGAACCTGCACCATCACC
>CBFGWV010000137.1:0-12666 GCA_965652545.1 uncultured Candidatus Competibacteraceae bacterium
CGGCATCCTTACGCCAGCCACCACCGTTCGATGGCCCGCCCGCCGTCCATCTCCCAGTTGCCGGCCATCTCGCCGTCGACTTGCACGGCATCGGCCAGGCCGTAGACATAGTTGGCGAAGGCCCAGATCACCACGCCACCGTCGTCACGAACGATTTTCTGCATGTCGGTGTACATCTCGGCGCGTTTGTTCTCGTCGAGCTCCGCGCGGGCCTGCACCAGCAACTCGTTGAAGCGCTGGTGCTTCCAGAAGGTGTCGTTCCAGTTGGCGTCGGCGGCGTAGGCCTGGGTGAACATCCAGTCGGCGGTGGGGCGGCCGCCCCAGTAACACTGCACGAAGGGCTTTTTCATCCACACGTTGGACCAGTAGCCGTCGCTGGGCTCGCGCACGACGTTGACGTCGATGCCGGCTTTGGCGGCGTGTTCGCGGTAGAGCACGGCGGCGTCGACGGCGCCGACATAGGCCGCTTCGGCGGCGCTGAGGTCGACTTTCAGCGTCTCCATGCCGGCCTTTTTGAGGTGGAATTTGGCCTTGTCGGGGTCGTATTGGCGTTGTTCCAGTTCGTCGGCGTAGAAGCGCATGTTGGGTGCGATCGGGTGGTCGTTGGCCACCGACCCGTGCCCTTTGAGGATGGTGGCGACCATGGATTCGCGGTCGATGCCGTACTTCAAGGCCAGACGCACGTCGTTGTTGTCGAACGGGGCCTGGGTGGTGAGCATCGGCGAGGTGTAGTGCAGGTAGCCGGTGGATTCCTCGATGCGGATACCGGCCTGGCGCTTCATCAGGGCGACGGTCTTGAGGTCGACACGGTTGATGGCGTGCACCTCGCCGGTGGTCAGTGCGTTCTGGCGGGCGTTGATGTCGTTGATGGCCAGCAGTTCGACCTCGTCCACGTGGGCGCGGCCGCTCTTCCAGTAGTTGGGAAAGCGCTTGAAGGCCACGCGCACGCCGGGCTCGAAGCTCTCCAAGGTGTAGCCGCCGGTGCCTTTGTAGTCCTCCCAGGCGATGCCGCCGTCTTTGGCCGGCATGATCAGCAGGTGGTAGTCGATGAACTGGAAGGGCAGGTCGGCGTTGCCGGAGGCCAGGGTGACGACCACGACGTCCGGTCCATCGGCTTTGATGTCGGTGACGGTGTCGAAGATACCTTTCGCGGCGGATTTCGATTCTTCATTGCGGTGGTAGTTGAGCGAGGCGACCACGTCCTCGGAGGTCATGGTCTTGCCGTTGTGGAATTCCACGCCCTTGCGCAGTTTGAACGTCCACACCTTGGCATCGGGTGTGGATTCCCACGACTCGGCCAGTTCGCCGACGAGCTCGCCGTTGGGCAGCAGTTCGGTCAAGGTATTGTGGGTGGCGAAGCCGACCAGCAGCATGTAGGTGGTGGCATAGGTGGCCGGGTCCAGCGAGTCGCTGGTCGAGGCGCCGTCCAGGGCCAGACGCAGCGTGCCGCCGGACTTCGGCTGTGCCTGGGCGGTGGCGCTGAACAGGCTGCCGGCCACCGGGGCGGCCAGGCCCAAGGCGGAGGCCGCTTGCAGGAACCGGCGTCGGCTCATCTGGCCGCTCTTCAGGGCATGGGTGAGTTCATCGAGCGTGGTCATGGTCCTCTCCTTATCGTGTGGTGGTCAGAGATGATCCCGCGGGAGTGTCAGCTCCCAGTGCTTGTCGTGAACCTTCTCATCGTTTTCGAACGCCTCGACGCGGGCGCTCAGGTAGAACTGCCCGGCGTCGCAGCGCAGGCTGGCGTAGCTTTCAGTGCGCACGGCCCAGTCGCCGCGGCGCAGGGTCTGGGTCCAGTGGGTGTCCAGGCGTGCGCTCGCGGGGTCGTCGGCGGCGATGGTGTAGTGCTCGCGCCCGATGGAGCCGTTGGCCAACCCGTTTTCCAGGTTTTCGTATTCCCCGAAGTCGTCGATGAATGCGGCTGTCGACAGGCCAGTGACCAGCGAGTGGCTGAAACGGCGTTCGTGGCTGTCGGGGCGCAGCTCGCGACGCTTCAGGGGCGGCGCGGTTTCAGCCGGCGGGAAGGTCGGTTCGGGTTGCCCGGCCTGGGTGCGCACCGGTAGCGAGAGCATGGACGCCCCGGTATAGACGGTCAGGGTAACCGCGGCCGGGTCCGGCCAGATTAGCGGCCAATAGGCCGTCGAGATGGACACGCGCAGGCGTTGTCCGGGCTGTACACGGTAGGCGCAATGGTCCAGGTGCACAGTCACCGTCTCGCGCGTCCCCGGCGTCATGGCCGTGGGCCGCTCGCGGCTGTGTCGCTGACTGAGGTTGAGCACGCCGTAGGTGATGCGCTCGACTGAACCGTCCGGGTTGATCGCGTTCAAGCGCACCGCGATGTGGGCCTGGGGCCGGTCGACGGCCAGCGCCAGGGTCACGTGCGGGGCGCCGACGATGTCCAGTGCCTCGATCAACGGCGGCCCGTCAAAGGTCAACGAGCGGCCATCGTCGATGCGCTGATCGCCCGGCAGTTCAGGTCCCAGCCAGATGGCGCAGTATTCGCCGGCCGTCTCGCCGGTGTCCTGTGGTGAGCGGTGGGTGAGCGCTGCCTCTGCCTGCGCTTGCGCACTCAGGCCTTGCGTCCCCAGCCACCAGTGCTGAGGCTGGATATGCGGCGACGGCCATACCGGTTCGCTGATCCAACGGCCGTCGCGGTGCTCGTACATGGGGCGCGGCTCGCCGCCATCGAGCAGGTACACCCGGTAGTCCGGGTCGTCCTCCACGCCGGTGGGTTCGTCTTTCAGCCAGCGGTCCCACCAGCGCAGGCACTCCTGGAGAAAGCCGATGCGCGGCCCGGGAATCGCAAAATGCGGGTATTTATGCACCCACGGCCCCACGATGCCCTTGCAGCACACGTGCTTAAGGTTCTCGACCAGAGTGGGCACGGTGTTTTTGTAGGCATCGCCCCAGCCGCCGACGGCCAGCACCGGGACCTGCACGGCGCGGTAGTCCTCGCAGATGCTGCCGTGCCGCCAGTAGGCGTCGCGGTGTGGATGGGACAGCCAGGCCTCGGCCAGATGTGGTTGATTCTCTAGCCGGGTCATCCACAGCTCCCGCCAACGCTCGCCCACCAGCGCCGGGTCGGGTGGGCGGCTGGAGTACGACAGCATGGTGGACGACCAGCCGAGGTTCTCAGCCAGCATGCAACCGCCTTTGTAGTGGACGTCCTCGGCGTAGCGGTCGGCGGTGGAGCACAAGCTGACGACCGCTTTGAGCGCCGCCGGTTGGCGGGCGGCGATCTGCAGGCCGTTGAACCCGCCCCAGGAGATGCCGATCATCCCCACCGCACCGGTGCACCAGGGTTGCTGGACCAGCCAGTCGATCACCTCCAGCGCATCGTCCTGCTCTTGGCGCAGGTACTCATCCCACATCAGGCCGTCGGACTCGCCGTTGCCGCGCATATCCACGCGTACGCAGGCGTAGCCGTGGCCGGCGATGTAGGGGTTAGTGAGTGCATCGCGCGTGGCCGTGCCGTCGCGTTTGCGGTATGGCAGGTACTCGAGGATCGCCGGTACCGGGTGGTCGCCGGCGTTCTCCGGCAGCCAGATGCGCGCCGCCAGACGGCAGCCGTCGGCGAGTGTGATCCATGTGTTCTCGATGATCCTGACCGGGAGCGGGGTGTGCTCGACGACGTGCATCCGGTAGGCACTCCAGGTGGCTGACGATCAGTGCATTTAGCGCCCGTGCTCGGCGGGGGACAATTTCGCGACCTGTGTGGAAGTGACGCGAATTGACGCGGGCGTTGCGTCATGATGCGATAGGCTCTGCGCGCTGGGGAGTATGCGATGGCCCGATCCGAATTCGCCGAAAACCTCAAGCTGCTGTGCAGCTATTACCCGTCGATCGCCGAAGTCTGCCGACGGCTGCGTATCAACCGTCAGCAGTTCAACAAATACCTCGGTGGGCAAAGCCAGCCGTCGCGCCACAACATGCGCTTGGTCTGCGAGTTTTTCGGTGTCGAGGAGGCCGAGATCCTGATGCCGCACCGGCGTTTCGCGGAGCTGGTCCGGCTGCGGCCCCGGCAGCGCGCCGAGGCGGCGCAATTGCCCGATCACCTGGCTCATGTCGAGCGCCTGGTCGCCCGTGGCAGCAGCCGGCTGGATGCCTACGTCGGTTACTACTACCGCTACTTTTACTCCTACGGCTTTCGCGGCCAGATCATCCGCTCGCTGTGCCTGCTCGGCCGCCACGGGGAGCATTACTACACCAAGAGCCTGGGTGTGCTGGCGCCCCGCCACCCCGGTAAACACGCGGTAGTGCGCTTCAAATATCTCGGCTTGCCGCTGCTCATCAACGACCGAATCTACCTGGTGGAGTACGAAACCCACCTTACAGACATGCTGGCGACGACCATCCTGTTCACCAGCTATCGCAAGCGGGTGGACTGGCTCATGGGCGTGCACTGCGGCATTGCCGGTAACCGCAGCCACCTGCCGGCCGCCGGCCGGGTGCTGTTCGAGTACCTGGGCGAGGACATTCGCCTGCGCCAGGCCATGCGCAACTGCGGCATGTTCCCGGCGGACTCCGATGCCATCGACCCGGCCATCAAGGCGCGAATCAGCAACGAATTGGGTCCGGGCGAGTCCGTTTTGCTGGTGGATGCGCAGGATTGAACCACCGCTGCCGAACGCATTGCTCCGCGCGGCTTGAATTTCCCTCGGGCGCACTCTAGCTTTCAAGTGGCATGCGCGCCCTGTGCGCCTCTTGCCGGATATGGGCGCGTGAGGCGGAGGTATGACTGCGCTGATACGCATCGCCAGTCGACGGATGTCGTCAGGTCGCCGGTTCCCGGCGCAGGCGGCAGATGCGGGCCGCCGTTTCGTGCACACCTCGATTCAATCACCCTTCCGAAGCAGTCCCCAGGCCGCCCGGCCGTTGGTACCGTGCGTGCCCGCGTATGTGGACAGGGTGGTCATGGCGGAGGCCAGGGTATGGCTATTGCGGTTGCGCTGATCGTATTGGTTCTGGGGTCGGTAGTGTTTCATTTCCTCAGTCCCTGGAATCTCACCCCATTGGCGTCCAATTGGGGCTCTATCGATAACACCATCGCCATTACCTTCGCCGTAACCGGTGCGGTATTCGTTGCCGTGAATCTATTCCTGGCCTGGGCGATTCTGCGTTACCGCTACAACAAAGACAGGAAGGCGCATTACGAGCCGGAGAACAAGCGCCTGGAGCTGTGGCTCACTGGCGTGACGACCGTCGGTATCGCCGCATTGCTCGCCCCCGGTCTGTTTGTCTGGGCGGCTTATGTCAACCCGCCCGACGATGCCATGGAGGTCGAAGTCGTCGGCCAGCAATGGCATTGGAGCTTCCGCTTTCCGGGCGAGGATGGTCGGCTGGGCACGGTGAGCCCGCGGCTCACCGGCAGCGACAACCCTTTCGCAGTGGACCCGGCCGACCCGCACGGCCAGGACGATGTGCTCGTGCGCAGCCCCGAGGTGGTGCTGCCCCTCGACCGCCCGGTGCGGCTGGTGCTGCGCTCCAAGGACGTGCTGCACAATGTCCAGGTGGCCGAGTTCCGCGCCAAGATGGACCTCGTCCCCGGGCAGTTGTCGTACATCTGGCTGACCCCGACGCGCACCGGCGAATTCGACATCCTGTGCGCGGAGCTGTGCGGTGTGGCCCATTTCGCCATGCGCGGCCGGGTGAAGGTGGTCGAGCAGGCGGCGTTCGATCAATGGCTGGCCGGCCAGCCCACCTTCGCCGAACTCGCCTCCGTCAGTGTCGCCGACCCCGCCGTCGGCCAGGGGTTGTATGCGACCTGTGTCGCCTGCCACGGCGACCAGGGCCAGGGCGATCGCGCCCTCAACGCCCCGCGTTTGGCCGGATTGCAGCCCTGGTACATCGAGCGCCAGTTGCAGAACTTCAAGGCCGGTGTGCGCGGCGCCCATTCGGACGATGCCTACGGCCAACAGATGGTGGCCTTTGCCGGGATACTGGCCGACCAGGCGGCCATGGCCGCCGTCGCCGCCTACATCCAGACCCTCGAACCTAAGTCCGTCGTAGCCGAGACGGTCTACGGCGACGTGCAGCGCGGTGCCGGCATCTACCGCACCTGTGGTGCGTGTCATGGCTACGAAGGGCAGGGCATAGAGGCGATGAACGCCCCGCGGCTTGCCGGCATGAGCGATTGGTATCAAGCCCGCCAGTTGGCGAACTTCAAGCGCGGCGTGCGCGGTGGGCACCGCCAGGATCTGTACGGCGCCCAGATGGCCGAGCTGTCGAAGATCCTCATCGACGAGCGCGCCATCGACGATGTGATCGCCTACATCAACACCTTGCCGTTGGCGCCGCGGATCGCCGCCGCCCCGAGCCCGAGCGCAAAGGAGTAGACCATGGCCTCGCTGGGACACGACGCCGTATCGTTTGCACCGCCGGCGGAAGTCGGCGAGATGGAGCTGGTGCACCCGAAGACCTTCATCGGCAAGTACATCTGGAGCCAGGATGCGAAGGTCATCGCCATCCAATACGGCATCACCGCCACGGCCATCGGGCTGGTGGCCCTGGGCTTGTCGCTCATCATGCGGCTGCAACTGGGCTTCCCCGACACCTTCTCGCTGATCGACCCGGGCAACTACCTGCAGGCCGTGACCATGCACGGCATGATCATGGTGGTCTACCTGCTCACGGCGCTGTTCCTCGGCAGCTTTGGCAATTACCTCATCCCGCTGATGTGCGGGGCGCGGGACATGGCCTTCCCCTACCTGAACATGCTCAGCTACTGGTTCTATCTGTTTTCCGTGCTGTTGCTGGTGGTCGGCTTCCTCGTGCCGGGCGGGCCCTCGGGGGCCGGGTGGACGCTGTACCCGCCGCAGGCGATCAGCAGCGGCACGCCCGGCAGCGACGGGGGCATCTTCATGATGCTGGTGTCCCTGGCGTTCTTCATCATCGGCTTCACCATGGGCGGGCTGAACTACGTCGTCACCGTGCTCCAGGCGCGCACCCGCGGGATGACGCTGATGCGCCTGCCCTTGACCATCTGGGGCATCTTCATGGCCACGGTGCTGGCCTTGCTGGCCTTCCCCGCGTTGCTGGTCGCGGCCTTGATGATGATCTGCGACCTGCTGCTGGGTACCAGCTTCTTCATGCCCCAAATGCTGAACATGGGCGAGCAGAGCGCACACAGCGGCGGCAGCCCGCTGTTGTTCCAGCATTTGTTCTGGTTCTTCGGGCATCCCGAGGTGTACATCGTCGCGCTGCCGGCCTTCGGCATCGTGTCCGACCTGATCGCCACCCATGCGCGCAAGAATATCTTCGGCTACCGCATGATGGTCTGGGCCATCGTTGCCATCGGTGCGCTGAGCTTCGTCGTCTGGGCCCACCACATGTACGTCAGCGGCATGAACCCGTATTTCGGCTTTCTGTTCGCCACGACCACGCTGATCATCGCCGTGCCTACCGCGATCAAGGTTTACAACTGGGTGCTCACCCTGTGGCGCGGCAATATCCGTCTGAACGTGCCGATGCTGTTTGCCATCGGCTTCATCTTCACCTTCGTCAACGGCGGCCTTAGCGGCTTGTTCCTCGGCAACGTCACCGTGGACGTGCCGCTGTCGGATACCTACTTCGTCGTCGGCCACTTCCACATGGTGATGGCGGTGGCGCCGATCCTGGTCATCCTGGGTGCCATCTACCATTGGTACCCGAAGATTACCGGGCGGATGCTCGATGACACCCTGGGCAAGATCCACTTCTGGGTTACGTTCCTGGGCACCTACGCCATCTATTACCCCATGCACTACCTGGGCTTCGCCGGCGTGCCGCGCCGTTACTACGCCTATGGCGACACGGCGTTCATCTCCGAGTCGGTGCAGACCTTGAACGCGGCCATCACCATCGCGGCGTTCATCGTCGCCCTGGCCCAGTTGCTGTTCATCTTCAACATGGTGTGGAGCTATTTCCGCGGGCGAGAGGCCGGGCCCAACCCCTGGCAGGCGACCACACTGGAATGGCAGACCCCGCACACCCCGCCGCGCCACGGCAACTTCGGCGACGAGCTGCCGGTGGTCTATCGCTGGGCCTACGACTACAGCGTGCCGGGGGCGAAGTACGACTTCATCCCCCAGAACGTACCGCCCGAGGCCGTCGAGCTGGCCGATCCGCCGGCCGCCGACGAGCGCAGGACATGACCGTCACACTGCTGTTCCTGGGCGTGCTAATGGCGATCGTGGCCGGCTGGCTGGTGCGCCAGTCGATCAATGTCCGCCCGTGGGTGGCCCAATCGACCGTCGGCAATGCCAGTGGCGGCACGTATGCCTCGTGGACGCGGGCACGGGTGGGCTTGGCGGTGTTCCTGGCGGTGGCGACCTCGGTGTTCGCACTGACCATCAGCGCCTACTCGATGCGCATGCACGCAGGGACCGACTGGCAGGCACTGCCTGAACCGCTGCTGCTGTGGGTGAACTCGGCCATCCTGCTGTGCGCCAGCGTCGCCATGCAGGCGGCCTGGCGGGCGGCGCGGCGTGGGCAGGCCCGCGCGCTGGCGCTGGGGTTGTCCCTGGGCGGCGCCGGTGCCATCGCCTTCATCGCCGGGCAGTGGCTGGTCTGGCGGCAGCTGAATGCCGCCGGTTACTACATGGCGGCGAACCCGGCGAACGCGTTTTTCTTCCTGTTGACAGCACTGCACGCGCTGCACCTGCTGGGCGGGCTGGTCGCCTGGTGCCGGCCGATGAGCAAGCTCCTGCGAGGCGCGGGCCCTGCGCAGCTTCGCAGCAGCATCGAGTTGTGCGCGGTGTACTGGCACTACCTGTTCATCGTCTGGGTGGTGTTGTTCGGTGTGGTCTTGTTCCCCAGGTTCGGCGGTTACCTGCCCGAAGATTTGCTGGTGTGGATAAACGACATCTGTGGCGGTGTGTTTTTCTAGCGGGAGATCGATGCCATGGCGCAAACCCATTCTGGTCGCCTCCTGACCCTGGAGCCGGGGTTGAAGGGCCTGGTGTCGGATTGGTCGTCGGACCAGCGGGTGTTCAAGGACGTCCCCTGGGGCAAGGCGATGATGTGGATCTTCCTCCTGAGCGACACCTTCATCTTCGCCTGCTTCCTGGTGGGCTATATGACAGTGCGCATCTCCACCACCGAGGCCTGGCCGAACGCCAGCGAGGTGTTCGCCTTGACCGTCGGCGGCGAGCACGTCCCACTGCTGCTGATCGCCATCATGACCTTCGTGCTGATCAGCAGCAGCGGCACCATGGCTCTGGCGGTCAAGTTCGGTTACGAGCGCAATCGCAAGATCACCGCCATCCTGCTGATTCTCACCGCCGTATTGGGCGCGACCTTCGTGGGCATGCAGGCCTTCGAGTGGTCAAAGCTCATCAGCGAAGGCGTGCGCCCCTGGGGCAACCCCTGGGGGGCGCCGCAATTCGGTGCGTCGTTCTTTCTGATCACCGGGTTTCACGGCACCCATGTGAGCTTCGGGGTGATCTTCCTGATCGTAATGACCGTGAAAGTCCTGCGCGGTGCACTGGACGACCAGCGGCCCGGCTTTCTGACCGGGCGCCGCGGGCGCTACGAAATGGTGGAGACGATGGGCTTGTACTGGCATTTCGTCGACCTGGTGTGGGTGTTCATCTTCGCGTTTTTCTATCTGTGGTAGGAGAGGTGTCATGGACCATGCGGAACACCAGCAACACCCCATCGGTATCTATCTGTGGATATGGGCGCTGTTATTCGTCTTGAGCGTGTTTTCCTACATGGTCGACTACGCCGGGCTGGAAGGCGTCCTGCGCTGGTCGTTGATTCTGTTGTTCATGGTATTGAAGGCCGGTTTGATCGTGTCGATTTTCATGCACATGGCCTGGGAGCGGCTGGCGATACTGTGCGCGATTCTGGTGCCGCCGGGTGTGCTCCTGTTCTTGATGGTGTTGATGATACTGGAGGCCAATTACACGTTTCTGACGCGGCTGACGCATTTCTTCAATTGACGAGCAACGCCCCGGGGGCGCGCCCGTCATGCAATGGGTGCGCCCCGTTTGGGTTGCCGAGGATGCTCAGGGATAAATCTCTTTGAAGAAATGATTGATCCGGTCCTGCCAGGAGACGATCCAATGCGGGGCCGCCCGGCCGGTGCCGGCGGCGCTTACTGTCGGGTGATTCTTGACCACGTCGTTGAGTATTGCGGCTTGGCCGGGTTCCAGGTCGACGAAAAACACATGCTTGCCTTCGTTCAGAGCCTGCTCAAAGCGTCTGAAATGTACGTTCGGCGTCTGGATGCCCCAGAGCCCGCCTTCCCAAGTGCAGAACCCGAACACGATCACTGCCAGGAAAATGAACGGCAGCCACCCAGCTGGTGTCTGCGCCCAGCCGGCCAGGTGCACCACGACCAGCACGAGCAGCGTCAGGCATGCGCCGATGATGGCGCCCAGGATCGTGGAGTGGACAATGTCGCGTTTCATGAACGCCGTCACCTGATGCAGGTGATGATGGTGGTCGGCACCGCTGTCATCGAGCGTGAGCACGTGAATCTGTGGCGTCGACAGGCCTGATTGCTCTAGATCTTCTTCCATACGCTCAAGATCGTCGAGGTCCTCGCTGATGAAAAAGTGACGCGTCATCTTCATGACAGTCCCTCCTCATGTTGTCTTCTCGTCGCGCTACCGCAGTGGATCGTGTCATTGGAATACCCCGGCGAAGGGCGTGGAATCATCCCGGGATCAAGGGCCAAAGGTGTTGATCGACGAACAGCGCGAGAAAGAGCAGACCCAGATAAACGATTGAATAGCGAAACGTGCGCATTTCCGAATGCCGGCGACGCCGCACCAGCGTAATGGCAAGGTAGAGAAAGCCGGCATCGAGCGCCAGGATCGCGATCAGGTAGAGTGCGCCGGCCATACCGATGACAGCGGGCAGGACGCTCGCCACCGTGAGAATGACGGTATAAGCCAATACGTTCCATCGCGTGTATGTCTCCCCACAAACGATCGGGAGCATGGGCACTCCAGCTTGAGCATAGTCGTCGATACGCGCCAAGGCCAGTGCCCAGAAATGCGGCGGTGTCCACACGAAGATGATAAACACCAGAACAAGCGGTTCGACGCTGATCGTCCCGGTTACGGCCGTCCAGCCGAACAACGGCGGTGCGGCTCCGAACAGCCCGCCGATGACGATGTTCTGCGGGGTGCGGTACTTCAGGAACAGTGTGTAGAGCACCCCATAGCCGAACCACGACACCAGACACAGCAGCGCCGTCAACGGGTTGACCAGAAACCCCAGCACCGTCATGCCGGTGACCCCCAGCAGGGCGGAGAACACCAGCGCATGGGCCGGCGGTATGCGCCCCTGTGCCACCGGCCGCCGTCGGGTTCGTGCCATGCGCCGATCGATGTGGGCGTCCGCAACATGATTGACCACCGCGGCGGACCCGGCGACCAAGGCAATGCCCGTCAGGGAGAAGATGACCGTATCCAGCGGGGGTATTCCCGCCGCGGCCAGACACATGCCGACGATGGCTGTCAGCAGCATGAGCAATACGACGCGCGGTTTGCACATCGCGGTGTAGTCCCGCCAAGAGGCGGTGGCCACAATCGACCCGGGATAGCTCATAGCGGCCCATCCGTGTGAATTGCGCCGGAATCGCTCCGTCAGGTTCAGAGTGTAGGCGCTAATCTATAACCACGATCAGGAGATAACCATGGCAGGGCGTTCCCAACCGACTGTCACGACGTTGCGCGTACGCGCCGTACGGGTACCGATGGTGCAACCCCACCAAACGGCAAGCGGCACCGTGCACGAGTCACCGCTGGTGCTCACCGATATCGTCACTGACTGCGGCATCGTCGGCCACAGCGTCGTCTTTGCCTACACCGCAATGGCCTTGAAGCCCATTGCGCAGATGATCGCAAACCTCGAACCGCTTCTCGTGGACACCGCGCTCGCGCCGGTGGAACTGGAGCGTGCCCTGGCATCGCGTTTTCGCATGCTTGGAACCCAGGGGCTGGTCGGTATCGCGCTGGCAGCCGTCGACATGGCCCTGTGGGACGCCTTGGCCCGAATGCACGAAACGTCATTGGTCCGATTGCTCGGGGGCGTCGAGAAGCCCGTGCCCGCCTACGGCGGTGTCGGGTTCGACGGCGTCCGCGGATCGGCTGACGGTGCCGAGCAATGGGCCAAGCGGGGATTCAAGGCGGTCAAGGCGAAAATCGGCTATCCCACTGTCCAGGAAGACCTCGCCGTCATTCGGGCCATCCGCCAAGCGGTGGGCGACGAGGTGGCGATCATGGTCGACTACAACCAGTGCCTGACACCGACCGACGCCATGCAACGGCTGCGGGTTCTCGATGAGGAAGGCCTGACCTGGGTTGAGGAGCCAACCCTGGCGCACGATTACGCCGGCCACGCGCAGATCGCCAGGGATGCGAAGACACCGATCCAATGCGGCGAAAACTGGTGGGGCGTGCTGGATATGCAACACGCGATCGAAGCGCAAGCCTCGGACTTCGTGATGCCGGACGTCATGAAGATCGGCGGCGTCACCGGTTGGATGCGCGCGGTGGCCCTGGCACAGGCAAACGGCATCAGGGTGTCCAGTCACCTGTGGCCGGAAATCAGCGCCCAACTCCTGTCCGTGACCCCGACCGCGCACTGGTTGGAGTACGTCGATTGGTGGAATCCGATCATCCTTGACCCTCTGCGGATTGAAAACGGCAACGCGGTTGTCGATGGCGTCGTCGG
>CBFGWV010000138.1:0-12613 GCA_965652545.1 uncultured Candidatus Competibacteraceae bacterium
ATTGGACGACGACAATGGCGCCTGCAACGGCACGCAACAAACCATCACTATCACCCGCCTGTCGGCCCACCGTGAGCTGATCCCGGCGCTTGCCGACTGGTTTCGCCAGGAATGGCCGCAGTGGTACGGCCCCGGTGGCCCCGGCGATGCGGACGCCGACTTGCTCGGGGATGCCAACGATGATGACGTGCCACTCGGTGTCGTGGCTTTCGTCGATGGCGAGCTCTGCGGTGTGGCCGCATTGCGCGCGGAATCGATCGCGACCCACAGGCACCTCGGGCCGTGGGCGGTGGCCGGTTTCGTGCGGCCGAACCTGCGTGGCCGGGGCCTGGGTTACCGCCTGCTCGGTGCGCTGGAGGCGGAGGCTGCCCGCCTGGGTTTCGACACCGTGTACTGCGCCACCGGCACCTCCGCCACATTGCTCAAGCGCGCCGGCTGGCGGTACCTGGAGACAGCGCAGGTGGACGGGCACGCGATCGAGGTGTACGCCAAAACGTTGCGTTGAGCACCGTCGACGCAGGCCGGGCACACTGGGCAAGACACCGTCAGGACGGCAGCACCAGCGTCGCGGAGGTATCGACGATGCCGGCCTTCTGTCGGGTCATCGATGGGCTCTCGCCATACTCCCGCCGGTAGGCGCGGTTGAAGCTGGAGGCGTCGCTGAAACCCCAGTTGTGGGCGATCTGGGCCACTGAGGCTTCGGGGTTGGCCAGTAAGGTCTGGCGGCAGCCTTGCAGGCGGCATTGGCGCAGAAAGCCGGCGAAGGTGTAACCCGCTTCGGCCAGCACTTTGTAGAGATAGCTGCGCGAGATCTTCAACGCCTGGCAGGTCTGGTCCACCGTCAGTTCCGGCTCGGTCAAGTGCTTGTGCATATAGGCGAGGATGTCGTGCAGCGATTGGCGTTGGTCGCGCTCGGATACCGCGGTACCGGCCGCCGCGGCATTCGCGCGGGTCAGCAAGGTGACGCAGTGATCCAGCAGGATGCTCTGCATCTCCATGACGTCGTCATCGTGCGACTCGCTGATCAGACGCAGATAGCGCGAGAGCACAGCCGAGGGTGCGGTGCGGTTGGCCATTACCGGGGCGACCATGCGGCCGCGGCTGCCCAGCCGGGGGCGCAGCATGCTTTCGTCCAGCTCGATGCAGAAAATCTCGAACGGCGTGGCGAAGTTGATCGCCCACGGTGCGGACGAATCGACCACGAACACATCGCCCGGCTTGGCCACCTGCGCCTCGCCGTTCTGGTGGACCTCCAACTTGCCGCGGCACAGTAGGTTCAGAAAGAACGGCTCGCCGCGCTGGCGGGCGATGCCGCCACGGCTCAACTGTACATAGTGCGCATCGGCAATGACGGTCGAGGTCTTCAGACCCGGCCGGCGCAACCCGTCGATGCGCCCGGTGAAGCTGGAGCGGTCGTCGCACTCGGGGTCCAGCGGCACGAAGGCATCGCACAACACCTCACGCCAGAAGCCGAACTGCTCGGGCTCTGAAATGTTCTGTGTGGTCCAGAGGTTGGCCATATCGGTTGGCTCTTTATCGCGAGTCGGTATTCGGGCCCGTATGGTGGCCCGAACGCCAAGGTAGTCCGGTTGACCACCGCCTGTCCAACCGCCTGGGACGGGATGCCAATCCGCCGTAGACGCCCGGCTGAGAACCGACCGCGGCAAGGGCGAATAATCCTCACCACGTTCGCTGGATTGCCAGAGAAAGAGGATCGCCGATGTCGAGCACCGTCCCGTTGCCCCAGTTGTGCGAGCAGTTTGCACGCGACGGTTATGTCGTGCTCGAGCGCATCGCACCCTCACCGCTGGTTGCGCGTTTGAAAGAGGCGTTGATCCGCATTGAGGCCGAGCACGGCAAAGGGTATGCACAGACCTCGTTCGAGGGCTTCAAGACCGTGCGTATCAACAACCTGCTGACCTACGACGAGGTGTTCTGGGAGGTGCCGTTGTTCGAGCCGGTGCTGGCGCTGGCTGAGGCGATCCTGGACCGGGAGTTGCTGCTGTCCTCGCTGTGCTCGCTGACGCTGGGGCCGGGGCAGGCGGCGCAGCCGCTGCACGAGGACACGCAGCAGATCCCGTTGCCGCGTCCGCGCGCACCGATTTCGGTCAATGCGTTGTGGGCCTTGAGCGATTTCACCGAAGCCAACGGTGCCACCGGCGTGGTGCCCGGCAGTCACAAGTACGATCACCCGCCGGTCTACGGTGCGGACGTCGAGACCGTCTGCGCCACCATGCCCGCCGGTAGCGTGCTGTTGTTCGATAGTGCGCTATGGCATCGGGGCGGGGCCAATACCACCGCTCATCGTCGTTTTGCCATCTCCTGCTACTACTGCGCCGGTTGGATGCGCCAGCAGGAGAACCTGCAACTGGGTATCCCGCGCGAGATTGCGGTGCGCTTCCCGCAGCGGCTGCAGGAGTTGTGCGGCTACGGCATCTATAAAGGCCAGTACGGCCATATCGACAACACCGACCCGATCACCTTGCTCGGTCGCGAGCGCGGCCGGCAAACGGTGTGGCAAGCCACCGACCGCAAGCGCGGTACCACCGGCAAACCAGCCGGGGAGCGCGATTGAACATGGCGTCCGGATTGTCGGCGTTCGACCTGTGTGAGGCCGTATTGCCCGCGGTGCCCGCATCCGTGGTGCACCTGCTGGCGAGCGCAGCCGAAGACCATCCCTCGGCCCCGGCGGTGCAGTTCGAGGGCCTGCGGTTGAACTATGCGCAGTTTGCCGCGGCCGTTGCCGGGCTTGCGCGACACTGGCGCAGGCGGGTGCCTGTGGGTGCCCGCGTGGCCTTGATTCTTCAGAACACGCTCGATCTTGCCCTGGCGACCTACGCGTTGCATAGCCTGCGTGCCCAAGTGGTGCCACTCAACCCGCGCTACAGCGCGCGCGAGCTGGGTGTGTTGCTGGCCGATGCGCAACCGGCGTTGATCGTCCACGACGAGCGGGCCGAGGCTGGCTTTCCCGCGCCGGCCGGCGTGCCGGTGGTGGCGGCGCGGGGCGGGCGTGCATTCGCCGACCTGGCGGCGCAGAACGACCGTCTGCCGTCCGATCTGCCCGGGCACGACGACCTGGCAACCCTGCAATACACCGGTGGGACCACCGGGGTACCCAAGGGCGTGAACATCAGCCATCGCCATCTGGCCTTCAACCTGGCCCAGCGCGAGGCCCTGCTGCCGACACGGTATGCCGATGAAGTGATGCTGTGCACCATGCCGCTGTTTCACGTCTCCGCGGTGGCGATGTGCCTGCACTTGTCGGCCTACTGCGCCGGTGAGTTGGTCATCCATCGCCGTTTCGACGCCGGTGCGCTGTTGCAGGCCGTGGCCGACCATCGCGTCACGCTGATTTCAGGGGCGCCCACTGTGTACTACAGCCTGGTCGAGCACCCGACGCTTCACCGCGTGGACCTGGCAAGCCTACGCGCGTGCTATTCCGGGGCCGCGGCCTTGCCCGAGCCCATTCTGCAACGCTGGGAGGCCGCCGCCGGCTGCCCGTTGCTGGAGGGCTACGGCCTTAGCGAGGCGGGGCCTTGCCTGACTTACAACCCCCTCGATGGTGCACACAAGCCCGGGTCCGTGGGCCGGCCGGTGCCCGGTTCGGCCATGCAGATCGTCGACACCACCAACGGAGCAACGGTATTGCCAGTGGGGCAGGTGGGTGAGATTCGCGTCCGCGGCCCTCACGTGATGACCGGCTACCGCAACCGCCCCGAGCAGAATCGCGAGGTGTTGCGCGAGGGCTGGTTCTACACCGGCGATCTCGCCCAATGCGATGCCGACGGTTACATCGCCATCAAGGGGCGGCGGCACGAAACCATCAATGTGGGCGGGTTCAACGTTTACCCGCGCGAGGTCGAGGCCGTCTTGCTGGAGCACCCGCAGGTGCTCCAGGCCGCCGCCTTCGCCGTGCCGCACCCGCGCTACGGCCAGGTCGTGCAGGCCTGGGTCGTGCCGCGACCGGGGGCCGCGGTGGACCCGGACCGCCTCGCCGCCCACTGCGCGGCCAGCCTCGTCGCTTACAAGGTGCCCCATGCCATCGGGCTGACCGACGCCTTGCCGCTGACGGGTGTGGGCAAGCTGGCGCGTGCCAGCTTGCAACCGGTGCGCTGCTACCACGACCGCGGCGTCCCGACTGCGAATGACAAAGGTGCGACATGAGAAACGATGTGGACCTCGAATCGGTCACCCGCCAACTGGCCGATGACGGCTACGCGGTTATCGAGAACCTGCTCAGCGACGCGCAATTGGCCCAGGCGCGCGAGCGCGTCGAGTCGCTGATGGCGGCCGAGCGGGCACAGCCGTTTCACCCCGACGGCGGGGTCGCATGGGACGATGAGGCGCAGATCGCGGCCTTCTATCGCAAGGCCTACACGGTCAGCGACGCCGAGTTGACGCGGATGATCGCCCGCACTCGGCAATATCGCGCCGACAACGCCGCCACCCGCTGGCCGGTGCCGTTCAACAAGGTGTCCAAGAGCTTCATCCATCTGCCGACCCTGTTTGATCATGACCAGTCCCAGCGGGTGTGGAACCTGGCCAACAAGGCCCCCGAACTCATCCCGCTGATCGAGCATCCGGTGGTCCTCGCCATGGTCCGAAGTGTGCTCGGGGCGGACTGCAACCTGCATGACAACCAGTCCACCAGCATCGGCCCGCATACCGGCGGCGGCGCCTGGCATGTGGATGCGCCGCTGGGCCAGATCCGCGAGCCGCTGCCGGAGTTTCCACTTACCGTGCAGAACGTCTGGCTGCTGGATGATTTCACCGCCGACAACGGGGCCACGCGGGTGATGCCCCGCAGCCATACGCTGCGCCGCTCGCCACCCTGGGGCAGCGAGCCGCTCGAGGGCGAGGTCACGCTCACGGCGCCGGCAGGTTCGGTGGCGATCTGGCTGTCCAACACCTGGCACCGCTCCGGACCCAACGGCACCGACCGGCCGCGGCGGGCGATCCTGTGCAACTACGGGCTCTCATGGTTGCGGCCATTCACCGACTTCATCAGCACCATGCCGCCCGAGGTGGTTGCCGGGTTGTCGGACGATGCGCGCTACTTGCTGGGCTTCGCGGCCCGCGCCCCGCGGACACGCTGAGCGGTGGACGTGCGCATGCGAGCGAACGAGTGGCGCGGCGGTGCCCACGGCCTGGTACAAGGGCACTGTGCGCCCGGTTACGAGGCGGTGCTGAGGGCGTTCATCGCCAACTTCACCGTCGATGAGGAACTGGGCGCATCGGTCGCCATCGAGATTGACGGCCAGCCGGTAGTGGACTTGTGGGGCGGCTGGGCCGATGAGGCGAAGACGCAACCCTGGGCGGCGGACACCGTCGGTATCGTGTTCTCCAACACCAAGCCCGCCACAGCCTTATGCGCCCACCTGCTGGCCGAGCGTGGCGACTTGGATCTCGACAGCCCACTGCGTCATTACTGGCCGGCGTTCTCTGACAGCGCACGGCGCGAGACCACCGTGCGCATGCTGCTCGATCACAGCGCCGGTCTGCCGGCCATCCGCGAGCGTCTGGCGCCCGATGGCGTGTTCGACTGGGACTACATGGTCGAGCGACTGGCGCGCGAGGCACCGTTCTGGGAACCGGGTAGCCGCGTGGGCTACCACGGGCTGACGTTCGGTTGGCTGGTCGGCGAACTGGTGCGACGGGTCAGCGGCCAGTCCCTGGGTGCGTTCTTCCAGGCGAACATCGCACAGCCCCTGGGTCTGGATTTTTGGATCGGCCTGCCGGCGGAGTGGGAGCCGCGGGTGGCGACCATCGTCCCGCCGATGCGCGCGGACACCCCGCGCAACCGCTTCGAGGCCTGTATCGCCCAGGATCCGCAGAGCATCCCGGCCCTGTACTTCCGCAACACCGGCGGTTGGCGGCCGGCAGGCTTCAATGCCCGCGCCGGCCACGCCGCCGAGATCGGTGCGGCCAACGGCATCACCAACGCGCGGGCTCTCGCACGGCTGTACGGCACGCTGGCCATGGGCGGGACGCGGGGCACGGTGCGCGTGTTCGGGTCCGCCACCGTGGCAAATGCGGCCCGGGTGTCCTCGGCCACCCACGTAGACGCCTGCCTGCAAGTGCCGACCCGCTTTGGCGCGGGTTTCATGCGCAGCATGGACAACCGCGCCCGCGGGTTGGACAGCGCCGTGATCGGTCGCGATGCCTTCGGCCATGTCGGCGCCGGCGGGTCGGTGGCCTTCGCCGTGCCGCGGGCGCGTATGGGATTCGCCTACACGATGAACCGGATGGGCACCGGGGTATTACTCAATGCCCGCAGCGACCGGCTGATTCAAGCCGCGTACTCGGCCATCGGATTGGCACCGTGACCCGACAGCCGGCGGCCTCGACGCCGCCGGCCATTACGACAACGACAGTGAGGAGCCAGAGACGATGAAACGACGTTTTTTGACCACGACACTCGCAGCCGCCGTGCTCGCCCTGACGAGCCCCGCCCATGCGGCCGACACCGTGGATGTCGGCTACTTGATTCCACTCTCCGGCAGTGCCGCCGCCTCTATCGGGCGCGATATGAGCCGCGCGGCGCATCTGGCGGTCAAACACATCAACGCCGAGGGCGGTATTCAGTCCATGGGTGGCGCCGAGCTGAACCTGGTCGAGGTGGATACCCGCGGCGATCCACAGGTGGCGATCACCGAGGCCGAGCGGCTGATCACCCAGGTGGAGGTACCCGTCTTGATGGGGGCCTTCCAGAGCGCGACCACCTTCCCGGCCACCGCGGTGGCGGAAAAATACGGCGTGCCCTGGGTAGTGGACCTGGCCGCCAAGGCAGACATCACCGAGCGGGGCTACAAGTACGTCTTCCGCCCCACCCAGGTGCCGGCGTCCTACAACGCGCAGAGCACCGTGGCATTCGTGGACTACGTCAACCAGACCACCGACTCGCCGGTGAAGACCGCCGCGATCATCTACGAGAACACCGACTGGGGCCAGGATATGGCCAACACCTTGCGCGCCGGTTTTGAGCAGATCGGTGTCGAGGTGGTGCTGGATGAGGCCTATCCGCCGAACTCCCCGGACCTGCGCCCACTGGTGCTGAAGGTCAAAGGCCAGAAGCCCGATGTGGTTTCGGTGACCTCCTACGCTGCCGATGCCATCCAGATCCACAAACTGTTGGAGCAGATGCGCGTGGGCGCCAAGGGGTATATCGGCAGCGCCGCCGGGCAGTTGGACAGCAGCTTCCTGCCCTCGGTCGGTACGGGCGTGAGCGAGAACTTGTTCACCACCAACGGCTGGGCCGGCTACGAGTCCACCATCACCACGCCGTTTGCCCAACGCTTCTGGGACGAGTTCGTCGAAACCTACGGTGTCGAGCCCAATGAGTTGTCTGTCAGTGCCTATGGCGCTACCTGGGTGCTCAAGGATGCGCTGGAGCGTGCCGGCTCCGCCGACCGCGAGGCCATTCGCGATGCCCTCGCGCAAACCCGCATCGAAGGAACCGATCTGAACGCACTGCTGGGCTATGACATCGTCATCGACGAGAAAGGCCAGAACACGCACAAGCGTTATGTAATGCAGCAGATCTCGGGTGAGCAATACCGCACGGTGTGGCCCGACAATCTGGCCGCCAAGGACTACCGGATGACCTGGCCGGCCCGCGACTGAACACACCGGGTTCGCGCCGTTGCGCAGCAGTCCCACCGACCGCTGCGCAGCGGTTGTCTTTTCAATGATCCAATGCACTCCACGGGGCGCACATTCGTGACCACGACGCTCATCCAGGCGTTGCTGAGCGGTATCGCCAGCGGCGCGCTATACGGTCTGATCGCACTGGGCCTGAGCCTGCAGTTCGGTGTGATGAAGATCATCAACTTCGCCCACGGCTCGTTCCTGATGATCGCGATGTTCGTGGCTTTGTGGCTGTCCAACGCCGTGGGCCTGCATCCACTGGCGACACTGCCGTTCACCGCGGTTGCGCTGTTTGCCCTGGGTTGGCTGACACAGCGCTACCTGATCGATGCGATCTACCGCAAGGAGATCAGCCGCGAGCCCATCGGCGTGCTGATCTTCACCACCGGCTTGTGGATCTTCCTGAACAACGGGTTTCTCTCGGTGTTGGGGCCTGACAACCGCACGGTGGACAGCCCCTGGAACGACGAGCTGCTGTTCATGGGCGATTACATCCTGACCTATCCGCAGATTGCCGGCTTCGTCTGTGCCTGCCTGATGACCATCGCGCTGGTGTTGTTTCTGAAGATGACCCGCATGGGACGGGCGATCCGGGCCACGGGTCAGGACCGGGAGGCGGCGGGTGTGCTGGGCATCAACAGCGCATCGGTGTACCAGATGTCGTTCGCCATCGGCCTGGGTGTGCTCGGCGTGGCCGGCGCGCTGCTGCTGCCCTTGTACCCGGTCAGCCCGTTTGCCGGCGATGTGTTCGGCCTGCGCGCCTTCGTCATCGTCGTGCTCGGCGGTATCGGGTCCATCGGCGGGGCCTTCTGGGGCGGTGTCCTGGTGGGTGTGCTGGAGTCGGTGGGTGGTCAGTTGATGCCCATCACCTACGCCGAGTCGCTGATCTTCCTGTTGTTCCTGGGGGTGTTGTACGTCCGGCCCTCGGGCCTGTTCGGGGTGGAAAACGAATGAACCTGTCGCCACCAACGGGGCTGCGGGTGGCCCTGGTACTTGTGCTCGTGACGCTGCCGCCGTTGTTGGCCGGCAGCTATGTATTGTCCATCGCGGTGGTGACGCTGCTGTACGCCTACCTCGCCTTGTCCTGGAACATTCTCGGCGGTATTGCCGGGCAGTTGTCCCTGGGGCACGCGGCCTACTTCGGTATCGGCGCGTACACCTCCACCTGGTTGTTCACCCACTGGGGGCTGAGCCCCTGGCTGGGCATGTGGGCAGGCGCCGTGTTGGCGGTCGTTGCGGCAATGGTCATCGGGGCGGCGTGCTTTCGCCTGCGCGGGGCCTATTTCGCGCTGGCCACCATCGCCGCCTGCATGGTGTTGCGCATCGTGGTGGAAAACGCCGACCAGTTGCTCGGCGGCCCCCGTGGCATGGAAGTGCGCCTGCTGCGTGATGCGCCCTGGCAGTTTCAGCACACCAGCAAGGTCTTCTACTACGTCACCGCCCTGGTGTTCACGGCAGTGGCTCTGGGGGTGAACTGGGCCATCCTGCGCAGCCGCTTCGGGTTCTATCTGGCCGCGATCCGCAATGATCAGGAGGCCGCCACTGCCCTGGGCGTGCGCACCACGCGCTGCAAGCTGATGGCCGCGGCCATCAGTGCTGCGCTGACGGCGATCGGCGGCACCTTCTACGCCCAATTCGTGCTGTTCATCAATCCGGAGAAAGTGTTCGGCGTGAACCTCAGCATCGTCATCGCCGTGCTGTGCGTGATCGGCGGGCGCGGGACGCTGTGGGGGCCGGTGCTGGGTGCCTTGTTGCTGTTGCCGGCCGAGGAGATCGCCCGCCACTTCTCCCACGGCGTCATCGGGGTCGACATGATGCTCTATGGGCTTCTGCTGATGGTGGTGATTCGGGCCGAGCCTCGTGGCCTGGTGGCGATCTTCCGCCGTCTCGCGCTACGCCTGCGGCCGGCCGCGGAGGGCGTGCGATGAGCCTGCTGGAGTACCGCAACGTCAGCATGCAGTTTGGCGGTCTGCGCGCGATCGATCAGGTGAGCTTCGTCGTCGAGCCGAATGAAATCGTCGGACTCATCGGCCCCAACGGCGCAGGCAAGACGACGTTGTTCGCCATGGCTTCGGGGTTTCTCAAACCCACCGAGGGGCAGATCTGGTTCGACGGGCGGCGGGTCGACGGCCAGGGTGCCCCCGAGCTGTGCGCCGCCGGCATGGCGCGCACCTTTCAGATCGTCCGTCCGTTCGGCGAAATGACCGTATTGGAGAACGTGATGATCGGCGCCTTCCTGCATCATCACGGTCGCCGCGAGGCGGCCGAGCGCGCGCGCGCCGTGTTGGCCCGGGTCGGCCTGGCCGAGCGCGCGGACACGGTGGCGCGCACGCTGACTCTGGCCGGCCGCAAGCGATTGGAGGTGGCCAAGGCCTTGGCCACCGAGCCCAAGCTGCTGTTGCTGGACGAGGTCATGGCCGGGCTGAACCACGTGGAAACCGACGATATCCTCGCCCTTGTCGAGCGTATCCGAGGCGACGGTGTCGGCGTCCTGGTCATCGAGCACAACATGCAGGCGGTGATGCGCTTATCCGACCGTATCGTGGTCGTCCATCACGGCAAACTGATCAGTGACGGCAAACCCGAGGCTGTGGCGGCCGACCCCGAGGTCATCGCCGCCTACCTCGGCGATGTCCAGTAAGCGGAGCGCAACCGGTGCTTGAAGTCAGCAATGTGGATTCCGGCTACGGCGACGTGCAGGTGTTGCGCGGTGTCTCCCTGACCGTGGCGGCCGGCGAGGTGGTCAGCATCGTCGGTGCCAACGGCGCGGGCAAGTCGACGCTCATCCGCACCATCATGGGTACCCTCAAGCCGACGCAAGGGGAGGTCCGCTTTCTCGGTCAGCGCATCGACGGCCGCGCGCCTCATGAGATCGCGCGTCTTGGGCTGGCCCAGGTCATGGAGGGCCGGCGATTGTTCGGTCATATGGCGGTCGAGGACAACCTGCTGGTCGGTGGCGACATCCACCGCGACCGCGCGCGCAGCCGCGACAGTCTCGCCTGGGTGTACACCATGTTCCCGCGTCTTAAGGAGCGTCGCCGCCAGCTTGCGCGCTCTTTCAGTGGGGGCGAGCAGCAGATGCTGGCCATCGCCCGCGCCCTGATGACCGCCCCCAAGCTTCTGTTGCTGGATGAGCCTTCCATCGGTCTGGCGCCGATCATGGTCAAGTCCATCTTCGAGAAGCTGCCGGAGATCCACGCCCGCGGCATCACCATCCTGCTGGTGGAGCAGGACGTGCACCGATCCCTGTCGGTGGCCTCGCGGGGCTATGTGCTGGAGCACGGCGAGATTGTGATGTCCGGCGCCGGAACCACGCTGCTGGCGGACGATGGGCTGCGACGGGCCTACCTGGGTTTGTAGCGTGCCATACACCCCTTGGCGGTCGAGGTATCCAAAGGCTACAGTCGTGTGCGGAACAGCCGATCGGCCCGTGGAGGGCACATGCAGATATTCCAATGCCCGACACAGGCGAGCGTCGTCTCGCTATTGGCCGCGTGCGACCTGCCCACGGCCGACCTCGAGCCGCATCATTTCGAGCATTTCTTCGGCTGTGGACCGGTCGACGCCCCGGCGGCGATCGGCGGTGTCGAGATCCACGGCCAGGTTGCCTTATTGCGCTCCCTTGCGGTCACCACCGAGGCCCGAGGTACCGGCTGCGGCCGGCGTATGGTGGCCGAGCTCGAACGTCACGCTCAGGCCCAGGGCGTGCGGGAGCTGTACCTGCTCACCACTACGGCGGAGCGCTTCTTCGCAGCCCTGGGGTACTGCGAGGCCGACCGCCACGAGGCCCCCGAAGCCATCCGCTCGACGCGGGAATTCGCCGGCCTGTGCCCGGACAGTGCGGCCTTCATGATGAAACGGCTGGCCGATTGATCCGTTCGAGGTGGGTGTGACCCGCGTGACTCGCATGGCGCCGTCGGTGGGCGTCAGGTGCCCGAACCCGCCTGCGGCCGAGCCGGTAGATCGTGTTCCGACGCGCTGTAAACACGTCCGTGTGCGCTCGACGGCAGCATCCATGCTGCCGACGGTCGGTCCACGATCTACCGGCTCGGCCGCAGGCTCACAGCGGTGGCTGCCCAAGGCGAGGAACGCGGTGCACACCCGTGCGAGGCGGTGCTTTGCGGCCGCAGCGCACAACGTTACAGCTTGCAAACTGTGACGCACTTCACTCGCTTGGCAGGGGCTAGCCATCCGGAACTAAGGTGTATCCCGCCGTCTGCCAATGGACGGTGTCGGTGGCAGTCTTGTTCGTGATGCGTCGCAAAATAGGTCTGTATATGCCGCTTGCCAATGATCGGCGTGCAATCGGTGGCCATCGGCAAACCGACCGTTTGGCCACCGACGGCTTCGCCATCGTGCCCGACGTCCTATCAGCAGCCGATTGCGAGGCCATCGCGGCCCAGGTCTCGTCCTCGGTGGGTGCCTCGCCGGGCACACGGCGTCTGCTGGAGCGCCCCTGGTGCCGTGCGCTTGCGCAGCGGCTTCACCGTCATAGATTGCTGGCCGGGTTGATCCCGGCCGGGCATATCGCTGTCCAGTGCACCTACTTTGCGAAATCCACGGCCGGTAACTGGCTGGTCCCCTTTCATCAGGATCTGAGCATTCCCGTGGCCGAGCGCGTGCGCTCGGCGGGGCTTCACGGCTGGGCAGTGAAGGAGGGTGTGCTGTTCGTCCAGCCACCGGCCGACTTGCTGCATCGGTTGGTGGCGGTTCGTGTGCATCTGGACCCGTGCGGGCCGGACGATGGCCCGCTCCGGGTGATCCCCGGTACGCAAGCGCAGGGGCGGATCGAGCCGGCCGCTGTCGCGGCTGCTCGGGCGATGGCAACGGAAGTGGTGTGTGCCACAGACCGGGGTGGTGTCCTGGTGATGAAGCCGCTGCTGCTGCATGCTTCGTCCAAAGCCGCCGGCACCGGCAAGCGGCGGGTGCTCCATTTCGTGTTCGGCCCGCCGGAGCTTCCTCTGGG